>NZ_SSMG01000113.1 GCF_009873615.1 Photobacterium lucens | reverse complement strand
ATATTTATTAGTGTTAACTACGTTGTTAACAAGTCAGGCTTTTGCTATTGAAAATGGTAAAAATGTATTAAATACACAACACCAAACAATTATTCAAACCACAACAAATAAATGTACGGGAAATTTAATTGCGGGAAAATGGCTATTAACTGCTCAGCATTGTTCTGGCAAAACATTACCTGTTATTAGTACTTATGAAGATCATCGTATATTGGTTGAAGAGCAAATAAATTATGATGATAGTCCCTACTACCATAATGAAAGTATTGATATTGCACTTTGGAAACTCAGTGCAACGGCACCATTTAATCAAATTACACCATTATCGATAAAGCCTAATTATTCAAACCAAGATATTAATATTTATGGCTATGACAGTAATAGTGAACAAGTAAGCAAAGTTCCGTTGATCATAACATCACAATCGAATGAACAGACTCCGATAGTAAAAAGTGTGGTACTAAAAGGGAATGGAACCTTAGTTGCAGGTGACTCTGGAGCCCCTTATATCAATGCTAAAAACCAAATTGTCGCTGTACATCAAGGTATCGAAGGTGAGTTATACCGTGGAACAACAATAGCGAGTGCAAAAGATTTTATTCTAAACACTGTCAATGGCTGGAATTATCCAACATTGATTTCTAATGTTAAAGGTCAAAAAGTCATTACGTTACAAAGTCTTCACCAAGATGACGTGATTGATCAAGCCTATGCTGACGGTGATATCACGCTCGATGTTGCACAATCAACATGCATGCAAGGTAATATTCACCCATTTAATACCTGTACTTATGTGATTAATAGCCAAGGTAATGAAGGGACTTTAGTATTATCACCAACAGAGCAAATTATTATTAACCCTGATATCGAAAATAATAGTACAGGAAAAGATAATAACGATAAGCCTGATCCAATTATTACCGATAACAATGGTGGCGGTGGTGGTGCTTTTAATTTATCAGCTTTACTTTCGCTACTGTTCATTATTTTATTTCGTAGAAAAGTTAGACACTAATATCTAATTATTACGACTTACTCTTAATGCAGATATAAAAAAGACCTCTCAAAGAGGTCTTTTTTATTATCAATTAATGGCGGTATTATTTAATCGCCATCGATTTCATCAAGGTAACTATCATCAAAGTTATCTGCTTTCTGAGCAGGCTGATCTTCACCATATGTAGCAATAAAGTCTTTATATTGAATATACGCATCACGTGTAAAGACATAAGGATCAGGAGAATTCTCAAGCATAGCTTCTTGCTGCACTAATGCTGCGCGATCTTCCATACCTTCAAATAACCACTTACCTAACCCTTCCCAGAAATTAAGTAAACCTAACATAGGGTAAAGCTGATCTGCCGAATCACCAAAGCCACGGAAAGTCACAGGGCCATAGAACGGTAACATTAAATAAGGACCATTAGGTACACCATAGTAACCTAACGTATCACCAAAACGACGTTCGTTCGGTTTATTAATATCAGCAGCAGACGCAATATCAATTAAGCCACCCAAGCCAAAAATGGTGTTGATCCAAAAGCGATTAAAATGGGTAACGGCTTCTTTGCCATTTAACGACAGAATACTATTCACCATGCTCGCTGGCTCATCTAAATTCGATAAGAAATTCATGATGCCTTTGCGAACAGGCTTTGGCGTGTAATCAACGTAAGCTACTGATACAGGTCGAGCAATGTATGGATCCAGATAATTGTAATTCAAATTCCACATTGCGCGGTTAAAACCCTCAAATGGGTCATATACACCGTTATTATCATTGCTACTATCTGCATCTATGTGATCAGAAATATTGCTAGAAACAATGTGATCTGACGGTTCATCCGGTGTTTGTGCACAGCCGATGATCCCGAGCGAGAGCGCAATTATAAGTAGTAAATTTTTATTCAAAACACATATCCAATAAAAAGCAGGCTGGATAATGATATCCAGCCTGCTCCGTTTGTTCCAGTATTGAATTAATATTGTTTATTAATTAATACTTTTGTATCACCACCAAGCATGACTTTCTGGCTTTCGCCATACCAGTCACCTTGTTTAGTCATTACATTACCATCACTATCAATTCGCGCACGAATCAGCATTTCAGATAACGACGATAGCTTGCGCTGCGGCATCATGCTGTCTTTATCTGTAAGCGTTATGGTTAATGGGAACTTCGTTGTTAACGGCAGTTTCACAGCAGCGATTGGCATTGGTGCACCATCAGCACTGTGTACCGAGATAATAATGTCACCTTGCTTTGGCATCACAACATCTGGTGCCAGTGAAATGGTTGCTGTTACTTGCTGCTTCACTTGTTCTACATCAGCTTTAGGTGTTGCGTCTGCTTTGACTGCACCAGCGGCTTCTGCACCATTAACAATCGCCATTGCTTTGTTATCAGCATCTAAACGTGATTGTGCTCGTTCAATACTGCGATCTAGCATAGGAACACGTGAATCATTCGGGCCAATCAGTTTCTTCATCATGGTCCAGTAAGCAATCGCTTGTTTGAATTGATTCTGCTCAAATGCATCAAACGCCAATAATGATAACGCTTGGGTATTAGTGTGATCATGTTTAATCACTGCACGTAGCAATTGACGAGCTGTATCACTTGCACCCGGTTTACCACTTAGCATGAGTGACTGTGCATAACCTAGCTGGATATCACTATCCATCGGGTTAAGATCATAAGCACGCTTCATTGCCATTTCAGCGGTTTCGCCATCACGGTTCGACATTGCAATACGACCTAGTAGTAACCAACCCATAGGATCGTCACCATCGTCATGCAATTTCGTACGTAGCGCTAGCGTTAGATCTGCCATATCTTGATCTGATAACGGTTCATTCGCCGCATTATCGCCAAGTAAACGCTTGGATAGCTCAGGTAGACGATTCACCGCATCATGCCAATCTTCAACCTTTTTAATACCGCCAACAGAAGCGTACATACCATAACAAATACCCACAATTAAAATGATACCCGGAAGTAACATTGCAGGACTGACATGTACTGATTTCTTCACTTCACCTTGAGGTAAGTCATCAAGTAATGACTGTTGCAGCTCAGAAACTAATTCTTGGCGATTCTCAACCAAACCTTCTTCAGATTCGTGTTCAAGCTCATGAATACGATCTTTAAAGAATGCTTTATTTAATTCATCTCGACTTGCTACGTCGTCATACTCTTTGCCATACAACATAGGTATTGCAAAAAATGCCATCGCAATAAGCACTAAGACAGCAGTTATAATCCAAAACAGTGTCATTTATTTACCTTTGATTGAGTATCAACACTTTCAGCATCTTGCTGTTCCATTTCGGCAAGCAGGGCTTTTAAACGCGCCGCTTCCGCTGCATCTAATTGTGTCTCTTCTACTTTTTCACCGTTCTTGCGTGAACGATAAACCAATACAGTAAAACCAATCACAATAAACAGAATTGGACCAACCCATAGGATCGCCGTTGATGCCGTCATTGGTGGATTGTAAGTCACGAAATTACCGTAACGGGCAATCATATAATCAATAATTTGCTGACTGCTTTTGCCTTCTTGTAATAACTCGAAGGTTTTCTGGCGCATGTCTTGCGCCAGTGTTGCATTAGAATCGGCAATATTATTGTTCTGACACTTAGGACAACGTAGCGTGGCAGTTAACTCTTGAAACTGCTTTTCTTGCTCTGCATTTTTAAAGTCATAAACATCAATTGATGCAAATGCTGGTAATGCAGCTGTTAGCGCGATAGTCGCCGCGATAACCATGGCAAATAAACGTTTCATTAGCTTTTTGCCTCCGCTTTTAGCTTGTTGTATAACGGCTCTAATGTGTCTTTCCAGTTCTCAGGATTCACATCACCGACATGGCGGTAACGAATGATACCATTAGCATCAATCAAGAACGTTTCTGGCGCACCGTATACACCAAGGTCCATACCTAACATGCCATTACCATCGTACAGTGTATGAAGGTAAGGATTACCCAATTCAGTTAACCAACCGATCGCTTTATCACGCTGATCTTTGTAGTTAAGACCAATGATCTTCACGCCTTGTTTAGCTAACGTATTAAGGTATTGATGCTCGGCATAACATGTCGGACACCAAGTCGCCCATACGTTTAATAGTAAAGGCTCACCTTTGAAAATCGTTTGCTGATACTCTTTTCCAGGTTGGAATAGATCTTCTAATTTAAAGGTCGGTACAGGTTTACCCACCAATACCGATTCTAGTTTTGTTGGATCATCACCATCAGCATTACGTGTTAACTGCACCATGAACATGATCACCAATGCAATAAACAGAACTAATGGAATAAAGAGTAATTTCTTATTCATGCGTTAATTTTGCCTCTGCCGATTTATCGTGCTTGGTTGCAGGTTTACGAAAACGGTAACGCTTATCACTGATCGCTAATGCACCACCCAGTGCCATTAACAACGCACCCGCCCACATCCAGTTAACAAATGGTTTGTAGTAAATACGTACTGCCCATGCGCCATCGCCTAGCTTCTCACCCATTGCCACATAAAGGTCACGAGTAATACCACTGTCGATTGCCGCTTCCGTCATCATTGAGCCAGCAACGCTGTAGAAACGTTTTTCAGCATGTAGCGTGGTCACGTTAATACCACGACGACTAATGTTGAAATCTGCAATGTAACCATCGTAGTTAGGACCATCCGCATCACGCAGACCCGCAAAGTGGAAGTCATAGCCTTTCACATTTACAGATTGACCCGGTGCTAGACGTAAATCACGCTCGATATCGTAGTTTGATACTAATGTAATACCGATGATTGAAATCGCTAAACCTAAGTGACCTAACACCATTGCCCAGTGACTACGACCTAGTTTACCTAGACCTTCAAAGAGTGTGTGACGGTGAGTTGCACGTTGGTATAGCTCAAAGCCATGCATCACGATGATCCAAATCGCCATCATCATACCTAGTACCGCTAGCGGCTCTACTACACTTGCAGTGAAGTAAATCAGTAGGAATGACAGTGGTACAGTGATCAATGCAGAAATAATCATTGGCTTGCGAACATTTGCCAAGTTATCACGCTTCCAGCGAACTAGCGGACCGATACCAAGAATGAACGCAAATGGCACCATTAACCATGTAAATAGCGTATTGAAGAAAGGCACACCGATAGAAACTGAGCCTAAACCAATTTGCTTGTGCACTAACGGTAATAGTGTACCGATAAGTACGACCACTAAACCTGCAACCAATAAGATATTGTTGGCAAGTAATAGGTTCTCACGAGAGAACAGGCTGTAATTACCACGGGAGCGAATCTGACCACCACGTAGTGCGTACAGTAGCAAAGAGCCACCGATCACCACTACTAGGAAACCAAGGATAAACATACCACGTGCTGGATCGGAGGCGAAAGCGTGAACCGATACCAGTACGCCAGAACGGACAAGGAAAGTACCTAGCAAGCTTAATGAGAATGCAGAGATCGCAAGCAGTACAGTCCATGCTTTAAATGTGCCGCGCTTCTCAGTTACTGATAGCGAGTGCATTAGCGCTGTACCTGCCAACCAAGGCATAAATGATGCGTTTTCTACTGGATCCCAGAACCACCAGCCGCCCCAACCTAGTTCGTAGTAAGCCCACCAAGAACCTAGTGCGATACCAACAGTTAGGAATGCCCATGCAGCAATTGTCCAAGGACGAGACCAACGAGCCCATGCAGTATCTAGACGACCTGTCATCAGTGATGCAATCGCAAAAGAGAAGGCAACTGAGAAGCCTACGTAACCCATGTAGAGCATTGGCGGGTGAATGATCAGACCCGGATCTTGCAATAGTGGATTTAAGTCACGGCCTTCAACAGGGAATACCGGAAGCGTACGTAAGAATGGGTTAGAAGTAATGATGATAAATAGTAGGAAACCTACCGCAATCATACCCATCACAGAAAGTACACGTGCAACCGACTCAAGAGGCATACCACGACTAAAACGAGCAACCGCTGTCGCCCAACCCGCTTGGATCAACACCCATAACAGTAGCGAGCCTTCGTGCGCACCCCATACCGCCGTAATACGGTAGTACCATGGCAGTAAGCTTGTTGAGTTGCTTGCTACATACGCAACAGTAAAGTCATTGCTATAGAACGACCAACATAAGATAACAAAAGACAGTGATAAGAAAGCAAAGATACCGTATGACAATGGACGAGCCATACGCATCATTGCTTGGTTACCAACTGCAGCACCATATAGCGGATAAATACTGACCAGTACCGATAAAGCAAGGGCAGCAATAAGGGCAAAATGGCCTATTTCAGGGATCATTGAGCACTACCTTGTAGTTGTTCTTCAGTATATTGAAGTTTTGAGTGATTTTTCTTCATTGCTTCAGCAACTTCAGGCGGCATGTAGTTTTCATCATGCTTCGCCAACACTTCGTGTGCTTTCACTGTTGTCGGGTTAACCAGCACACCTTGCGCCACAATACCCTGACCTTCACGGAAAAGATCTGGCAGGATACCATCGTAAGTTACTGTTACCGCAGGGCCAGTATCAGCCACTTGGAAACTAACACGAAGCGATTCTGGATCACGTTTTACCGAACCCTTCACCACCATACCACCGATACGTAAACGCTGGCCGACTTCAGGTTTTGTACCATCAGGCTTACCATTTATCAGCTCTGTCGGGGTATAGAACAGATCCATATTTTGGTTTAACGCATACAGCACTAAGCCAACAGTTGCACCAAGGCCTAGCACTAACGCTAACACTAAGGCTAGACGCTTTTTACGTCTTGGGGTCATAGCGTGTTCTCCAGTTTCTTCGCTTCTTTAATACGTTCTTCACGCGCCATTTTATTTTTAATATCACCTAATAAACGACGCTGTGTTGCCATACTTGAAAAAAGGATCCATAGCATTGCGATAAATGAAATGCCGAATGAGCTCCACACATATGCTGCATAGCCGCCCATGGCAAAAAAGTCGCTCATAGAATCAAAATGCATACCGACCTCACTTGTTCACTAATTCACGCACCCAAGGGCGGTGACTTTCGCGGATAAGAATTTCATTGCGTAAACGGATCATGGTGACAGCACCAAAGAAACACGCAAAACCAATAATATTAATCAGTAGCGGCCATAACATGTCGGTAGACATTGAAGGCTTAGCAAATTTAGTAATGGTTGCGCCTTGGTGCAGGGTGTTCCACCATTCCACAGAGAAGTGAATGATTGGAATATTAATCACACCAACAATCGCCAAAATACCCGCCGCTTTTGCTGCAGTTTTGTGATCGTCAAATGCGTTATATAGCGCCATCACACCAAGGTATAAAAATAGCAGGATCAATTCAGAAGTTAGGCGAGCATCCCATACCCACCATGTGCCCCACATTGGTTTCCCCCAAATTGCACCCGTGATCAGCGCAATAAAAGTAAACACAGCGCCAATCGGTGCCATTGCAGCCGCTGCCATATCAGACAGACGGATTTGCCACACTAGCCCGATAAAAGCGGCAATTGCCATAGATACATAAGCCCCCATAGACCAAATTGCCGCAGGAACGTGCAGGTAAATTATTCTAAAGCTATCCCCTTGCTGGTAATCGGTTGGTGCAAACATTAAGCCCCAAATCGATCCAACAATAATGGAAATTAAGCTAATGATGGAAAACCAAGGTAGCAACTTACCGCACAGGCGATAGGTATTCTCGGCTTTAGCGTAGGGATGTAACCACTTCCACATAATGCTCTCTACTCTTTGTATAGTTATAAATACGTCTTTAACGTCGAAATCAGTCACAATTGCGAGTCAGGTATGACAGCCATTCGACATAATCAGTTTTGCCCTAAAGGGAAAACAAAAGTGAGAGTGATACCACTCCCACTTATTTCATTAGTTAACGCTAATACGCAGCGATGCCGCCACAGCAAACGGTGCCAGTGTGACTGATGCCACCAACATAGCTGCCATTAAGGCTAATTGACCGTTATATGCCATCCCTAAGCCTGCCGCTTCTATCGCTGAGGTCGCGAATATAAGCACAGGTATGTATAACGGTAATATGAGCAAGCTCAACAAAACGCCACCTTTTCGTAATCCAACCGTTAAAGCGACACCAATTGCGCCTAAAAAGCTCAATGTTGGGGTACCAACCAATAGGGTTAATACAACCGCTACCCAAGTATCCCAGTTCAGTGATAATAAAATCGCCAGTAATGGGCTAATAATAATCAGAGGTAATCCAGTCAATAACCAATGAGCGACCATCTTAGCAAACGCAGACACCGCCAATGGCGTTGGCATCAATAGCATTTGCTCAAGTGAGCCATCTGCATAATCATCACGGAATAAACGTTCCATCGACAACAATGCCGCAAGTAAAGCCGCAACCCAGATGATCCCCGGTGCAATACGTGCTAACAGTTTTGGCTCTGGTCCAATACCTAATGGAAACAGGGTGATCACAATAATGAAGAACCACAACGGGTTCATGACATCGGCACGACGACGAAAGGCAATTAACAGCTCACGACGAATGATTTGAATAATAGAATTGAGCATAGTGATCACTGCCCTAACTTAATTTTTCTTAAGTGATTACTGTCGGTAAACATATCTTGGTGAGTGGTTAATAACACCATGCCACCACGCTCAACATGGGACAGAAACAGGTTTTCAAGTACCTTTACCCCTTGCTTATCAATCGCTGTTAAAGGCTCATCAAGCACCCATAACTTATGATTACTCAACCATAAACGCGCTAATGCTACACGGCGTTGTTGACCTGCTGATAACTGCCCAGCAGGCACATCCTCACGCCCCGCTAACCCCACATGAGCGAGTGCTTGCCATAATGCATCATCACCGGTGACCTTTGGCGAACCCTTGAGATCTGAGCCTTCATTGCATTTATGCATTGCTTGAAAGAAAGCCAAGTTCTCAAAGGCTGTAAGTTCACGCTTAACGCCTGTTTGGTGTCCAAGAAAAAGAAGTTCTTGATGATAGTCTTCACGGGCGGTATGAATATCTTCTTGATTCCAAAATACTTGCCCACTATCAGCACGGCCTAAACCAGCAATAATACGTAGCAATGTCGTCTTGCCCGCACCATTGTGGCCTTCTATTTGAACCAACTCACCGCTGGAGATTGTGAAACTAAGTTCATCAAACAATAAACGTTCGTCACGAACGCAGCTTAAGTCTGCTACAGACAACATATAAATGATGTATCCTAGGTGTTACAAATCAGCCCGCATAATACCACAATGGCTCTTAAATTAGGTAAACTGCGGACGTATTCATGGTTAACGAACGTAAGTAAATGTGAAATAAATGCGCATTAATTCAACACCATCTCACACACCCAATGCACCTCAAGCTGCGCCAACTGACAAACCGCAAGCAAGCAGTATTGGTCGTCAAACGCCATTATTGGCGAGTTTAGAAACAAAAGCATCAAACCCTGTTTCTCAACTGCCGCAATTATTGTTATCCATAAACAGCTTGCAACGTTTAGTTACACTTTTATTCAACCCGTTAAACTCTGGTACAGCTAAATTAACCACACCGTTGCCAAATAACTTGAATGCTATTTTTCAGCAACTTTTCGCCCCCAATAATCAAGCAAGTTTAATTGCTTGGTTACAACAAGGTGGCGAAAGAAAACCACTGGCACAATTGTTACAACAGCTATCACACCCACAGAGCCCATTAAATCAATGGCTAAAAACATTAAGCCTTGACCAGCAACAAGATGTGACAGCCTTGCTACGCCTTGCTGGAGAACAACGTGGCCCAGAAACGCAGCGAGCGCAAGAAAGCAATAGCATTCACCTTCAATACCCAATAAGTAACGAGCAATTTATTGATATTAAAGTAAAAAAAGACAGCGATGATTCAAGCTCAAATGCTGATAAGAATATCAATTCCTGCTGGACGGTCAAATTGACATTACCTATTGGTTCAATCGATATTTTGAATGTTACGGCGCAATGGAAAAATAGCGCCCTCAATACTGTATTTGCTACCACTAATATCGCTTTGCTAACTCGGGTAGAAAAAGTGACTCCCCTGTTATTAGCTCGAATGAACCAACTTGGAATTACCTGCGAAACACCAAGCTTTCAACATCAGCTAAACACAGATATTGAAGCCGAACATATTTCCCATACAGGACTGCATATCAAGGTTTAACGATGGAAAAAAATAAAAGTACCGCTAAAAGCGCCATTGCCTTGAAATACAATGGTGAAAAAACACCTTATATTACAGCTAAAGGCCACCAGCAATTGGCTGAACACATTATCGAACAAGTAAAACAGCAAGGCGGGCTTATTCATCAAGATCCGGTATTAGCACAATATCTCAATAGTTTTGAGATCGGTGATGAGATCCCACAAGAGCTCTATTTGATCATTGCGGAATTAATCGCTTTTTCATGGTACTTAAACGGCAAAACCCCTCCGGGTTGGGAGGGGCTTGAAGATATTGACGTTGTTGTATGAATCTTAACGTCGACGTTTTTTTTGCATCGTTTGCTGCAAACGCAGTAGTAATTCGGCTTCAGCTTTTGGTAAATCGCATTCATTCATCAGTTCATGAACATCAGCACCAAGCTCTACCATTTTACTGGCTCGGCTATACAAGCGACCTTCTGGATCATTCATCATAATTTCAGTCTGACGATCTTCAACCACTTCTAATTGATGTGACATATCAGCCAATTTATGGCTCATGCCCATGGTGCCTGCACGCAGCTCATTGAACTCTTTGCTTAAACGCTCATTTTGCAATCGCGCATTTTTTAATACTGTTTCAATCGCTGCAAATTTCGTTTCTAAATTACGTCGAGCTTTACGCTCTCGAAGTAATAACACAGTAAAAATTACGACTGCTAAAACAGAAATACCCGTCGGTAACCACTGCAATACAACTGTATTCATTACAAGTACGCCATCTCATCCCACTCTTCGTCAGATAGCAGCTTGTTAAGATCAACCAGAATTAGTAATTGTCCTTCACGGTTACTTACCCCCTGAATGAACTTCGCACTCTCTTCTGTACCGACACTTGGCGTACTATCAATTTCTGAGCTACGTAGATACACGACTTCAGCAACACTATCAACAAGAATACCAATAACTTGTTTCTCTGCTTCAATAATCACAATTCGAGTATTGTCAGAAATCTCACCAGGCATTAAACCAAAGCGTGAACGGGTATCAATAACTGTCACCACATTACCACGTAGGTTAATAATACCCAGCACGTAATCAGGTGCGCCTGGCACTGGTGCTATTTCTGAATAGCGTAAAACTTCACGAACTTGCATCACATTAATGCCGTAAGTTTCATCTTCTAGCTGAAATGTCACCCATTGCAGAACCTGATCATTCGCTCCGTCTTTTTGGATCTCAGCGATATTTACCTGTGACATGCTATTCCCTCTTAAGGTCCTGAATTACTCAATACTATTTACGTCAAACCCATTATTTAGCATTGCAATCAATGCATTAACATGAATTAGCGCACACATTTTATCTTTTACCATACCCGCAAGCCAAGGACGTTTACCTGCCTTTTCACGCCAGCGAATATCATCAACATCTAATATTTTGGTACCATGTAGCTTATCGCTTGCAAGCCCCCACTGGCTTTCACCTAGCATAACGATATAGCGATAATTCTCACGATGCTCGTCATCGATCAACTTCTCAGGCATAACCCAGCGCGCAGTATCAACAACATCTAATTTTTGCTCTCGGCTTGATTGCAATCCAAGGTACCAACACGGGCGTCCTAACAAGCGGTTTAACTCACCTAACTGATGTATACCACCTAACTCTGTTAATGCGACCGCAAACATCACACCGTTAACTTCAAAGAACAAGGCTTGAAAGGCTTGCTCTGTACCATGATGTGTCCATTGCTCTGGCGGGATCAAACTAGCTGATGGTGCTAACTCTGTCTCAACTGTCGGTACTTCAGTTGGTATCTCAACGACCACTTCAACTTGAGCTATCTCGGTTTCATTAAGCTCTTCAATAGAAGTTAGTTCTTCAACGACAATCTGAGGCTGTTCTTGCTCTATTTGTGGCTGATTTGCAATTGGCTCGACATTTTGTTGAATATCATCAATATCAATTTCATTGACTCTACTAAGTAAACGTTCGATATCTTGCAGCTTTGATGGTTCAACATAATCAGTTTCAACCTGCTTACTTGGCTCTACTGACTGTATTTTAGGCTGAATAACAGGAGCCGCTATTTCAATCTTTTCAATATCGGGCTTATCAATATGTAAAGCAGAATCTTGTACTTCGGTGGACACAGCAGCGTCATTTGATTCTTCCAACAAATCAAAGAAATAATCATCTAATGCCTGATCACTAGATAGTGGCTTACTATGCATGATTTTCTAACCGTTCCACATATTTCAATAAGGTTTTATACGCAAATACACCACGACAACTGCGCGCGTACAATGATGGCGGCATATGCTTAATGCTGGCATCACGAAACTTAGTATCGATCGGAATAGCAGATGCCCACACTTGCTCTGGAAAGCGATGTTTTAACTCTTGCAATGTCTGTAATGATGCCCGCGTCCGTTTGTCGTACATCGTTGGCACTATAGTAACGTTAAAGCCTGACGGTTTTGAACGCTGCATGATCTGCAAAGTTCGCATCATTCGCTCTAAGCCTTTCATCGCCAGAAATTCCGTTTGTACTGGAATTAAAATACGGTTACTTGCAGCTAATGCATTAACCATCATCACACCTAAAATCGGTGGACAATCAATAAGTACATAATCGTATTCATCTGCCAAACTGTGCAGTGCTTTTTTCAGCATCAGCCCCATACCACTTCGGTTACCCATCACGCGATCAAGGGTAGCGAGTGACATATGAGCTGGTATAATGTCGATATTATTAAATGCTGTATTTAAGATCAGAGGCTTTACACTGGCTTTATTGACTTCTGATAGTTGGAATAAATCAAATAAGCTAGCGGGTACTTGCTCTGAGTCGAAATTTAAATACGTTGTTAAAGAAGCGTGTGGATCGGTATCGACTAATAAGACACGCTTATTCTGCTCACTCAGCAAGCCTGCTAATGTAATGGTTGTTGTTGTTTTACCAACACCACCTTTTTGATTAGCAATACTCCAAACGATCAACCTTGAATCCTCACTGTAAACCTAGCTCAATTAAAATACATTCAGCGATGCGATCTAAAGGTAAGTCATGACTTGAAATCCCCGCTTTTGCAACGGCTTGCGGCATTCCATATACAACACAACTTTCTTCATCTTGCGCCCAAATTGTTGAGCCGCTATTTTTCAACATTCTTGCGCCATCACGCCCGTCTGCGCCCATACCAGTTAACACCATGGACAACACCTTATCTTGATATACCTTGGCTGCTGAGCCAAACGTTACATCAACGCAAGGCTTATAATTCATACGCTCACCGCTATCGATGATACGTAAACGTGCAGCACCTGGTCGACCATCCAGCATCATTTGCTTACCACCAGGGGCTAAATAAGCCGTACCCGGCTTTAATACATCGCCATTTTCTGCTTCTTTCACACTGATCTTACAAAGATGATCTAAACGCGCAGCAAATGCCGCAGTAAAAGTCGCTGGCATGTGTTGAATTAGCACAATGGGGTATGGGAAGTTTGCTGGTAATTTAGTTAATATTTTCTGCAGCGCGACAGGTCCTCCCGTTGAAGTACCAATTGCAACTATCTGATACTTCTTCCCTGATGCTTTAAAGCGTAATGCTGGTTTTATTGCAGATGAACGAGCAGCGGGTATTGCTCGACTTGATGCAAGCGACGACGTTGGCTCTGTACTTAAACGAGAAGTCAAAGAAGAAGGTTTAGAGACACTACTTGTTAATGACGAACTCGCTGGCGTTGAAGCTCGAGTAACCGCACTTCTTCGCATAAAAATACGCTTACGTGCTAATTCTGCGACACGTTTTTGTAATAGCTCTACCGCTTCATCACGATTGCGAGCAATGTCTTCAAATTTCTTCGGTAAGAAATCAAGTGCACCCGCATCAAGCGCATCTAACGTTGCTTTTGCACCATCATGCGTCAGTGATGAAAACATTAAAATCGGGGTTGGCGAAACTTTCATGATCTCACGGACTGCCGTTATGCCATCCATCACAGGCATTTCAATATCCATGGTGATCACGTCAGGTTGTAGCTTTTGCGCTAATTCAACCGCTTCTTTGCCATTTACTGCATTACCAACGACTTCTAATCGACTGTCAGCATTAATGATTTCACTCACACGTCGACGAAAAAAACTTGAGTCATCAACTACTAATACTTTAACTGCCATGTCACTTCATCCCGTTGAAACTCTTAAAGGGGGTCATTGCCCCCTTTTTATTATTTAAATTAATGACCTGCGTAATGTTTTAACAGGCTTGGTACATCAAGGATCAAGGCGATATGACCATCACTGGTAATGGTTGCCCCTGCCATACCCGGTGTACCTTGTAACAAGCTATCAAGTGGTTTAATCACCACTTCTTCTTGACCAATTAAGGTATCAACTACAAAACCGATACGCTGATGCCCTATTTGAACAATCACCACGTGACCATGACCACGATCTTTCTTCGCGCCAGCCGTTACGCCAGATAACCAATCCTGTAGATAGAATAACGGGATCGCTTTCTCACGTACAATGATCGTAAGCTGACCATCAACGGTGTTGGTTTTATTTAAATCAAGGTGGAAGATCTCATTCACGCTAGCCAATGGAAGAGCAAATGGTTGCTCACCCACGCCCACCATTAGGGTCGGTAATATTGCCAACGTCAGCGGTACTTTAATATCAATTCGTGTGCCTTTACCGAGCACAGAATCAATATGAATTGAACCATTTAACTGGTTAATACCGGTTTTTACGACGTCCATACCAACACCACGACCAGAAATATCAGAGATTTCTTTTTTGGTCGAGAAACCTGGTGCAAAAATGAGATTGTATGCCTCACTATCCGTTAAACGAGATGCAGAATCAGCATCCATCACGCCACGTTCAACAGCAATACTTCGTAGTTTTTCAGCATCCATACCGCCACCATCATCTTCAATGGTTAGCAAAATATGATCACCTTCTTGAGAAGCAGAAAGTAAAACCGTACCGGTACGAGGCTTGCCGATCTGTTCACGTACATCTGGCATTTCAATACCATGATCAACCGAGTTACGCACTAAGTGAACCAATGGATCGGCTAACGCTTCCACTAAGTTCTTATCTAAGTCAGTCTCTTCACCACGCATTTCAAGGACGATGTCTTTATTTAAGCTACGTGCTAAATCACGTACAACGCGAGGGAAACGACCAAAGACTTTCTTAATTGGCTGCATGCGGGTTTTCATTACCGCACCTTGCAGATCAGCGGTGACAACATCAAGGTTAGAGACTGCCTTCGACATTTCTTCATCGTTGGTATTTAAACCAAGGCTTACTAAACGGTTACGTACTAATACCAATTCACCCACCATATTCATGATGGTATCTAAAGTAGAAGTATCGACACGCACTGTCGCTTCAGCTTGCGGCTTGGCCTTTTCTTTTACCGCAACCGGTTTAGCTACTCTTTCTGCTGGCGGTTGATGCGCAGCCGGTGCTGAGGTTGGTGTAGTGATCTGCTGATGAGTAGACTCAGCTCTCACAACCGGCTCAGGTTTTGGCGCTTCAACCTCAGTTAAACTATTTGCTGCAGATTGTGCTGCTAACGCTTGCTCTTCAGGCGATGGACCTTTACCCACTCCATGAAGCTCATCTAACAAACGTTCAAATTCATCATCGGTCATGAGATCATCACTATCCCCTGCACCAGTATCATCAGGTACAGTGGATGTTGATGTGTTATCAGAAGCACTAGGTGTCGCTGATGTAGATGTTGCTGACGCATACTGACTATTGCCCGGTCCTTTACCTGAACCGTGTAATTCATCTAATAAACGTTCAAATTCATCATCGGTAATATCACCGCTATCAAATTCAATTTGTGCTGTGACATTAGCTTGTGCTGTTGATTCAGAAGAAGCACCGGATGATGGACCTTGACCTGAGCCATGTAATTCATCCAGTAGTCGTTCGAATTCATCTTGCGTCATATCATCAACGCTATCACCAGCGGTTACACTGTCTTCAGCCGCTGATACAACAGGTTCAGGCTCAACATTGACGATAACAGGCTGCTCTTGGACTTTTTCAGAGGACGTCGGCTCGCTGGCTATGGGCGCTACAGATTCGCCAACTGTAGGTGGTTGACTATAGAAATGAAGCGCATCAAGTAAGCGTTGCTCGGCACGATCAAGCGGTTCATGGGCTTTCACTTGTTCGAACATCACGTTAATACAGTCTAACGCTTCTAAAATAACGTCCATCAAATCGGAAGTGACGCTACGTTTACCAGTACGAAGCAAGTCAAACACGTTCTCCGCACCATGACAGGCATCCACTAACTCAGTGAGTGAAAGAAAACCAGCACCGCCTTTTACCGTATGAAAACCACGGAAAATCGCATTAAGTAACTCGGAATCGTCAGGGCTTCGTTCAAGTTCTACTAATTGTTCTGAAAGCAACTCAAGAATTTCACCTGCTTCAATCAAAAAGTCCTGCAGGATATCTTCGTCTAAATCAAAGCTCATAAATTTCCCCTAAAATCCAAGACTCGAAAGTAAATCATCAACGTCATCTTGTGATTCAACCACATCATTACGCTGCTCTGGATTGATAATTGGCCCCTCAGGCTTTAAGGCTGCTGCTTTATCATCAACCACAGTTTTCGAGTCTTGCTCCATGCCAAACGCTTTAAGAATTTCAACTAACCGATCTTCAACTTCGTGTACTAATTCAATCACGCGTCGAATAATTTGACCAGTAAGATCTTGATAATCCTGAGCCATCAGAATATCGGTAAGATGATTACGCAACGTGCAGCTATCACCTTCCACTTGAACAAGCAGTAAATCAATGTCGTGGCATAACGCTTTAAACTCACTTAAGCCAATCTTGCCAGCCATTAAGCGTTGCCACTGAGGATGCACTTGCAATAAGGTATTATGCAATTGATCAGCAATGGGTAGCGTACTTTCAACGGCATCCATGGTTTTATTGGCTGCTTCTTCCGTTTTATCAATTACATAAAGCAATCGATCACGAGCATCAGGAATATCATTTCGTGCTAAGTCATTGATCCTAGGATCAAGACGAAAATTAATCAAAGAATCATGTAACTGACGAGTGATTTTCCCCACCTCAGCAAACATTGGTTCATGGCTTTCTGCAACTAATGTTTGTACAAGCGAATTTGCTTCAGCTTGTTGTCCATTTTCTAGCAAGCTGACAAGCTCTTTTGCCTGTTCCAGTGAAATCATGCTTCGTTATAATCCTTATTTGCAGCTGATGGTTACTGTAAGCGCTCGAAAATTTTATCCAATTTTTCTTTTAACGTTGCAGCAGTAAATGGCTTAACAATGTAACCATTCACACCTGCTTGTGCAGCTTCAATGATCTGCTCACGCTTAGCTTCTGCTGTGATCATAAGCACAGGAAGGTGTTTTAGTTGATCATCAGAACGAATATGACGAAGAAGATCGATACCTTGCATACCCGGCATATTCCAATCCGTCACCACGAAATCAAAATCACCTTTTTTAAGCATTGGTAATGCCGTTAATCCATCATCCGCTTCTAACGTGTTGTTAAAACCTAAATCACGCAGCAGGTTTTTAACAATACGACGCATTGTTGAGAAGTCATCAACAATGAGGATTTTCATATTTTTATTCAAGTTTGCCTCCACTGAGAGCCAGCGTTCTTCTAGTTCTATAAATAATTAATCTTAAGCAGTCCATGCTGTTAATTTGGCACGTAATCGTTGCATGGCTTGGCTGTGTATCTGACAAATTCGTGATTCACTGACACCAATTACTGCGCCAATTTCTTTTAAATTCAGCTCTTCGTCGTAATAAAGTGAGAGCACCAAGGCTTCACGCTCAGGTAGCGTTTTGATAGCTTCTGCTAATGATGCTCGAAAGCTATCATCAGCAACATCTTGAAAAGGTGCATTTTCTTCAATACTTTCTTCATTCGCTACTGAATCTTCAGCCACACCAAGATCGCTAATACCCACTAATCGTCCACAATTAACATCATTTAATGCTTGATGGTACTGTTCTAACGGCATATCGAGATATTGCGCAATTTCTTGGTCGTTTGGATCTCGTCCTAATTCATTTTCAAGGTGAGAAATAGCTTCACTTATCTTTCGGCTATTTTTGTATACCGAGCGAGGAACCCAGTCACCACGACGAATATCATCCAACATCGCACCACGAATACGAATACCAGCGAAAGTTTCAAAACTTGCGCCTTTGGTTGGATCATAATTTTGCTGGGCTTCAAGCAAGCCAATCATGCCTGCTTGAATTAAATCTTCTACCAACACACTAGGTGGTAAGCGCACCATTAAATGATGCGCGATACGTTTAACTAATGATGAGTAACGTTCGATAAATGCTTGTGGACTTTGCTGATATTGGCCATAGGCCATCGCTTTATTCACTATATGGCACCTCCATGGCTTGTGGACGTTTTACAAGTAAGCGCTCAACAAAGAACTCCAAATGTCCACCAGGGTTGTGTGGAATTGGCCATGTCATAGCTTTAGTTGATAGTGAATTTAACGCCAATGCCGCCGGGCTTCGTGGGAAAGCTTCAACCACAATTTTCTGACGTTTCACCGCTTGGCGCACGCTGTCATCAAGAGGGATACAAGCGACTAATTCAAGATTTGCATCTAAGAAACGTTCAGTAACTCGCGTCAGCTTGGTAAACAGTTCACGCCCCTCACGGTAACTGCGCACCATGTTTGCCACAATTTTAAAACGCTGAACATCGTATTCACGGCTTAAAATTTTGATCAATGCGTAGGCGTCAGTGATCGAGGTAGGTTCATCACAAACAACCACTAATACATCTTGCGCTGCGCGAGCAAAGCTCAGCACCATATCTGAAATACCAGCGGCGGTATCAACCAATAAGAAGTCCAGATCATCTTGCAAGTTACCAAAAGCACGAATTAACCCTGCGTGTTGTGCAGGCGTTAACTCAGCCATGTTTTGGGTACCCGATGCGGCAGGAATAATTTTTAAACCGTATGGACCTTCGATAATGATATCTTCCAGTTCACAGATACCAGCAAGAACATGAGATAAGTTACGTCCAGCACGTAAACCTAGCATCACATCAACATTCGCAAGACCTAAATCGGCATCGAGTACCATGACACGTTTACCTTGACGCGCCATCGACATTGCCATATTCAGTGTCACATTGGTTTTACCTACTCCGCCTTTACCGCCAGTAACCGTGATCACTTTTGTTGATGTTAGCTGAGTCATTCGACGTAAACCGCTTGCTTGATCGTACATTCTGCTCTCAATCATAATAATCTGCCGCCTTATTATCTGAACTATCACTAGACCAGAAATGTGATTGCTGGCTTATCTCTAACTCCAATAATTCGTTTGCTCGTGAAACTAAGTAATTCCCCGATGCAATCTTTATATCTTCTGGGACACGCTGACCATCGGCTAAATAAGCAATCGGTAATGCGTTTTGCACTGCGACACAAATTATTTCACCTAAGCTCAGTGACTCATCAAGTTTGGTCAGCACACAACCAGATAACGGAATACGACGGAAATGCTCAATGGTTTCCTGTAATACTCGACGCTGTGATGTTGCAGGCATCACTAGGTAGCTACGAATATGCGCTCCGCTGTTTTTCATTAAAGTATCTAGCTGCTCAGATAGCCGGATATCACGTTGTCCCATCCCTGCTGTATCAAGCAATACAAGGCGACGATGGCGCAACTGATGAAGTATATCGGCAAGCTCTTCAGCATCTTTAGCAACTCTTACCGGACAGCCCATAATTCGACCATACGTTGCTAATTGCTCATGAGCACCGATACGATAAGTATCTGTCGTTACCAAGGCGATTTGCTCTGGGCCATACTCCATTGCGGCACGTGCGGCTAATTTTGCAATGGTGGTGGTTTTACCAACCCCTGTTGGGCCTAATAGGGCAACAACACCGCCACTTTCTAAAATACAATCATCGGTTGTGATGATTTGATCTGATAATAAATCGAGTAATGCAGGCCAAGCTTCGTTAGGCTGAATATCTTCAGGGATGTAGCAAGCCAATTGATCGGCTAATTGTTCTGATAAGCCCATTTTCTCTAGGCGTTTTATCATCATGGCACGCATTGGCTCACGACGTTCGACTTCTTGCCACATCAAGCCTGATAGTTGATGTTCAAGTAAACGACGTATCGAGATCATTTCAGATCGCACTTGATCTAGCTCATCTTGACTTGGCTGAGCTTTCGATTCGTAACGAGTTGGATCTAAGCGAGGCTTATGTGATGCTTTATCGCGTCCATTAACCCCATTGTCATGGTTATCAAATAAACCACGACCAACCGATAAATCTCGTTCATATTGCTTTGATGATGGGCGACGGTAATCACCGATATCTAAGCTGTGTTTATTCGTTTCTGGCTGATAACGCTTAAATGAAGAGCCATTACCATTCATTGATGAGCGGTTATCACGCGGTTGATTTTCTGGATAAAAGGCATCAGCGTAACGTGAATAGCCACCTGCTTTTTGGGGCTGCTGCATATCGCGTTGGTAATGACGCGACATGCTTTCCTCTTCTTCACGATAGCCGTGAGATTCACCATACAAACTATGGCTATCACCTTGCTCACGCAGTTTAGACTGGCGATCAAGCAATGCACTTAATGAATCAACTTCACTTGGTTGGTCTTTTTGCTCTTGTGATGAGGCATAATTTTGCAGCACGCTAGCAAACTTCTGCGCTGTGGACTGATTCAACTGCACCTTATCATCAGCCAGTTTTCGTCTTGCTTGACTTAAACCTTGTGACGCTTCTTCACGAGAGCGGTGATGAGTACTCGATGGTTGTGGGGTTGTATCTACATCAACAGCAGCAACAATCTCAACACCACCCGAGACTTTCTTATTCGACATAATGACAGCATCAGGCCCAAGCTCTTCTTTGACTTCGCTAAGTGCCGTCCTCATGTCCTTGGCAAAAAATCGTTTAATCTTCAAAATATCGTCCTATGTCAGAAAGTGCTTAGGCCGCATCAACAACCACTAACATCAATTACCCACTGCATTCACAATGCGAATTTGTTTTTCATCAGGAACTTCCTGATACGACAACACCCGCAGGCTTGGAATTGTATTTTTAACAAATTTAGCTAATGTCGAACGCAATACACCTGAAGTAAGTAATACGGCAGGCTCACCTTTCAATTCTTGTTGCTGTGTGGCTTCCGTTAATGAACGCTGCAAACGCTCAGCAAGGCCAGGTTCAATACCTGAAGATTCGCCACCAGCGGATTGCATGGTTTGATGCAATATTTGTTCCAATTCAGGAACTAACGTTATTACTGGCAACTCAACCTCTATACCATTGATTTCTTGGCAAATTAATCGTTTCAAACCGATACGTACTGCTGCTGTAAGAATGTCAGGATCTTGACTCTTGCTTGAATACTCCGACAAGGTTTGGACGATAGTTCGAATATCACGCAGCGGGATCGCTTCATTTAACAAATTCTGCATCACTTTCACGACCACACCCAATGGGAGTTGATCGGGTACAAAACCATCGACCAGTTTTGGCGCACTTTGACCTAACATTTCTAATAGGTTTTGTACTTCTTCATGGCCTAATAGTTGTGATGCATTATTGGTTAATAACTGGCTTAAATGCGTTGCTAGTACTGTGGCAGAGTCAACAACGGTATAGCCTAATGCTTGTGCATGTTCACGCTGAGAGTCTTGGACCCAAACCGCTTCTAAGCCAAAGGCTGGATCGGTGGTCATTTCACCATCAATAGAACCAAACACTTGCCCTGGGTTAATGGCTAAATCCATCTTAGGGTGAATATTGGCTTCACCACAGGCAACGCCCATTAAGCTAATACGGTAACTATTAGGTGGTAACTCCAAGTTATCTCGAATATGTACGGGAGGGATCAGGAAACCAAAATCTTGCGATAGTTTCTTACGTACCCCTTTCACACGCTCAAGCAGCTCACCACCTTGATCTTTATCAACCATAGAAATAAGACGATAGCCCACTTCTAAACCAATTGTATCGACAGGCTGAACATCGTCCCATGACAACTCTTTTAACGGCTGAGTAGGCGCTAACTCAGTAGGAGCAGGCTCTTTCTCCACCAATGCTGCTTCTTTATCTTTCTTCACTCGCCAATACGCAGCAGCACCAATCATGGCTGCCAATAAAAGAAATGGAATATGAGGCATCCCCGGGACGATACCCATTACAAATAAAATAACCCCAGTAATAATAAGTGCTTGCGGGTTATTAAACATTTGGAAATACATCTGCTGGCCCATGTCCTCGTCAGTATTTTGACGAGTCACCATCATCGCAGCAGCGATAGAAAGTAATAGCGATGGGATCTGTGCGACCAAGCCATCACCAATGGTTAACAGGCTATAGATTTCAATCGCAGAGCCAAAGGTTAAACCGTGTTGGCTCATACCAATGATCAAACCACCAATGATGTTGATAAATAGGATCAAAATACCTGCAATGGCATCACCTTTAACGAACTTAGAAGCACCGTCCATTGAGCCGTAGAAGTCCGCTTCTTTAGTCACTTCAAATCGACGAGTACGTGCTTGCTCTTGATCGATTAAACCTGCGTTTAAATCAGCATCAATTGCCATTTGCTTACCCGGTAAGGCATCAAGAGTAAAGCGAGCACTAACTTCTGAAATACGCCCTGCACCTTTGGTAACAACCATAAAGTTAATGATCATCAAAATCAGGAAGACCACTAAACCAACCGCATAGTTACCACCAATCACTACCGAGCCAAATGCATCAATTACCTGTCCAGCAGCATCTGGCCCTTCATGGCCATGAAGTAAAACCACACGTGTTGAGGCCACGTTAAGTGCTAAACGTAACAATGTAGCGATAAGCAAAACAGTTGGGAATGCAGCAAAGTCCAACGGACGGCGGGTATACACAGTTACTAACAACACCACCAGAGAAAGGGCGATATTAAAGGTAAACGTCATATCCAATAACAATGGTGGCATTGGCAATACCACCATCGCCAAGGTTGCCAATACCATAACGGGTGCGCCAATAGATGGCATCGACTTTAAGTTGGCTAATGGCAGTTTGTCTGCAAAAGGAATTGAGAGCTTCATTCTGTCTAGTGATCTATTCTTCTATTATTGGTATTCGAGTTCGTTTTATTAACAGAGAAGATCATTAAATAATCCATTATTTAATAAAGACGAAGAACCATGAATGCAT
>NZ_SSMG01000012.1 GCF_009873615.1 Photobacterium lucens | reverse complement strand
ACACAATTACCAACAAAAACAATTAGTTACAAATGATACATACGATAAAAACATGGAGAAAATAAAAATTCATCTATTTATCATAGTGTTATTTTTTTTGGAGAAAGATCAAAAAAAAAGCAGCCAACATAGGCTGCTTTTTAAAAACAAAGAGTTAAAAACGTCAAAAATCACTTAACAAACGCGATTAACCTTCATCATTTTCGATTAGTCACGTAGAGATGCACCGAACTTTTCAGCAAGTGCAGCAACAATTGCTTCTACTGCTGAAGCAATGTCTGCTTCTTCTAATGTGCGCTCTGCAGATTGAAGAGTCAGTGCAATTGCAAGGCTCTTGTTACCTTCTTCAACACCTTTACCTGTGTAAACGTCGAATAGGTTAACATCTGTTAGTAGCTCGCCACCGTTTGCACGACATGCAGCAACGACATCACCCGCAGCAACATCTTCGCTCACAACAACGGCGATATCACGACGGTTTGCAGGGAACTTAGACACAGCAACAGCTTCAGGAAGCATACGTGAGTTGATTGCTGCCCACTCGATTTCAAATACGATAGTACGACCGTTTAAGCCAAACTTACGCTCTAGCTCTGGGTGTACAGTACCGATGAAACCTACTTCTTTACCATCAACAACGATTGCTGCTGATTGACCAGGGTGAAGTGCTGGGTGCTTAGCCGCTTTAAAGCTAAACGCTGCTTCGTTTGCTGTTAGCTCAAGGATTGCTTCTAAATCACCTTTAAGATCGAAGAAATCTACCGTGTTAGTTGCGATATCCCAGTGCTCATCACTGCGGTTACCTGCGATAACACCTGCAAGCATCATTTCTTGACGCATGCCGTTTTCCGCAGATTCTTCAGGGATGAAACGTAGACCAGCTTCGAATAGACGAACACGTGGCTGTTGACGCTTCTGGTTGAACACTACTGTATTTAGTAGGCCAGTCCATAGGCTTAGGCGCATTGCTGACATTTCCGCAGAAATTGGGAAAGGCAGGATCAATGGCTCAATTTCAGGCACGATTAGCTTTTGTTGCTCTGGCTCAACGAAGCTGTAAGTGATCGCTTCTTGGTAACCACGATCAACTAGCAGATCACGTACACGCTTAAGCGGAAGGTTCGCTTCTTTGTGCGTGTTCATGCTTAAAGCTGCAACTGGCGATTGGTTAGGGATGTTGTTGTAACCGTAAATACGGCCTACTTCTTCCACTAAGTCTTCTTCAATTGCCATGTCGAAACGCCATGCAGGTGCAACGGCTTTCCAACCAGCATCAGTTGTTTCAACGTCACAACCTAGACGCGTTAGGATTTCAACCACTTCTTCAGAAGCAATTGAGTGACCTAGTAGACGATCTAGCTTAGTGCGACGAAGTTCAATTGTTGCTGCTTTTGGTAAATCAGCTTCTGATTCAGCTTCAACGATTGGCGCAACTTCACCACCACAGATTTCAATGATAAGTGCTGTTGCACGCTCCATCGCTTTAGTTTGTAGTGTTGCGTCAACACCACGCTCAAAGCGGTGTGAAGAATCCGTGTGTAGACCGTAGCTACGAGCACGACCACGGATTGCATCTGGTGCGAAGAATGCACACTCAAGTAGTACGTCTTTCGTCTCAGAGTTAACACCAGAGAACTCACCACCAAAGATACCAGCAATCGCTAGTGCTTGCTTGTTATCTGCAATCACAAGAGTGTTGTCGTTTAGTTCAGCTTCGTTACCGTCAAGAAGAGTCAGTTTCTCGCCTTGCTCTGCCATACGAACAACGATACCGCCATCGATCTTAGCAAGATCGAATGCGTGCATTGGTTGACCCATTTCAAGCAATACGTAGTTAGTGATATCTACGATTGGATCGATTGAACGCGTACCACAACGACGTAGCTTCTCTTGCATCCATAATGGCGTTTCAGCTTGAACGTTTACATTGCGAATAATACGACCAAGGTAACGTGGACATGCTGCAGGCGCTTTCACATCGATAGCGATAGTATCAGCCGCTGTTGGCGCAACGATCTCAAATTGAGGCTCAGTCACTTCAGCACGGTTTAGAACACCTACTTCACGAGCAAGACCAGCAATGCTTAGACAGTCAGCACGGTTAGCAGTTAGGTCAACGTCGATAGTAACATCGTCAAGACCTAGGAATTCACGGAAGTCAGTACCTAGAACTGCATCTTCTGCAAGCTCCATGATGCCGTCAGATTCAACGTCGATACCAAGCTCAGTGAAAGAACAAAGCATACCGTGAGAAGGTTGACCACGTAGTTTTGCTTTCTTGATTTTAAAATCACCAGGAAGCACAGCACCAACCGTTGCAACAGCAACCTTGATACCTTGACGACAGTTAGATGCACCACAAACGATGTCTAGTAGCTCTTCAGCACCTACATCTACTTTTGTTACGCGTAGTTTGTCAGCGTCTGGGTGTTGTGCACACTCAACTACTTGACCTACTTTAACGCCAGTAAATTCACCAGCAACTGCTTCAACGCCGTCAACTTCCAAACCAGCCATTGTGATCTGGTGAGCTAGCTCTTCGCTGTTTACTGCAGGATTAACCCACTCGCGTAGCCAAGATTCAGAGAATTTCATAGATTTCTAGCCCCTAGTGCTTACTTAAACTGTTTTAGGAAACGTAAGTCGTTCTCGAAGAACGCACGTAAATCGTTAACGCCGTAACGAAGCATAGTTAGACGCTCAACGCCCATACCAAATGCAAAGCCTGAGTACTTCTCAGGATCGATGTTAACTGAACGTAGAACATTAGGGTGTACCATGCCACAGCCTAGTACTTCTAACCACTTACCGTTCTTACCTTTAACGTCAACTTCAGCTGAAGGCTCAGTGAATGGGAAGAAAGAAGGACGGAAACGCACCTCAACTTCTTCTTCAAAGAAGTTACATAGGAAATCGTGAAGAATACCTTTCAGTTGCGCAAAGTTTACGTTTTCATCAACTAACATACCTTCCACTTGGTGGAACATTGGTGTGTGAGTTTGATCGTAGTCATTACGGTATACACGACCAGGTGCAATGAAACGGAATGGTGGTTGACCATTTTCCATTGTACGGATCTGAACACCAGATGTGTGCGTACGTAGCATTAGATCTGGGTTGAAGAAGAACGTATCGTGGTCAGTACGTGCTGGGTGATCTTCAGCAATGTTTAGCGCATCGAAATTGTGGAAAGCATCTTCAATTTCAGGGCCAGCTTCAGTAGTAAAACCAAGCTCACCAAAGAAACTTTCAATACGCTCAATTGTGCGTGTTACTGGGTGTAAGCCACCATTTTCAATACGACGACCAGGAAGAGAAACATCGATAGTCTCAGCCGCAAGCTTAGCTTCAAGCTCTGCACGTTGTAGGCCATCTTTACGCTCTACAAGCAGTGTTTGAACCGCTTGCTTCGCTTTGTTGATCTCTTGACCAGCAGTACGACGTTCTTCTGGTGGTAATTTACCTAGGGCTTGAAGTTGAAGAGTTAGGTGACCCTTCTTACCTAGGAATTGAACTCGGACTTCGTCCAGAGCGACTAATGAATCAGCCTGCTCAATAGCTGCCGTTGCGTTGGCAATAATCTCGTCTAGATGTTGCATCGTATCCTCATCCACCCACAGGTGGCGTCCTTAAGGGAGATATAAAATCGCGTAACGATACATATTAAAGAAAGCGGCGTCTAAATCCAAATTGAATCGCAATAAAACCGTAAGTTTGGACGAAAAAAAAACGCCTTTATCAGTTGCACAGCAAAAAATGGTGATTTCAATCAATTAGGTCGCAAATTAAGTAAGAATTGAAGGCTGGATCTGGATTCCTATTTCTCATTTTTTCATCTATCGAAAAACCTCCCCTAGCAGTAATTTATTACATATTTTTGGAGGATTTACTCATGGATACAAAAGATTTTACCGGACTTCAATCTATTCTAAAATTCGCATTACTACTCTGTGGCGCACTGATCTTGATGGGAAATATGGGCATGTTTTCAAGTATGCCAATCATGATAAAAAACCCACTAACAAGTCAGATGCACGTGGATTATATCCATATTCTTTACTACCTCGCTTTTAACAGTATATTTGTTGGTTTTTTCATCTGTTTATGGATTAGTTTCCAACACACGAAAACTAAAACGCTGCATTACTTACAGCATCATTAAACTGTGTAATCTTTCTTACTCATGAATAAAAAGCGATAGTCTATTGACCTATCGCTTTAACTATTCCTTTTATTGATAATTATGAAATTAATTGCCAAAGCTGTTTTAAATTTACATTTTTCAGTGTAAAATTATGATCAAAATCAAAGTTAGGAAGTCTCTGATGAAAAATAAAGAATTTGCAGCTCTACTAAAAATTTCAACTTTTGCAATGATCCTTTGTACTGCGCTACTTGCTCTTGGTAATTACGGCCTAGCACATGCAATGCCTATCAGCACAGCATCTGGCTTTAATATTATCAACCTGGCGTTCTTCATCGGCCTTAATGCTCTTCTTGTTCCATTCCTTGCATTCCTTGTTAAAACACGTTCACGTGCAAACAAACAGCGCCGAGCAATGGCATAATATTTGCCCTTTTCTTAAAACCAGCATTTCTAAGTGCTGGTTTTTTTATATCCAAATAAAATAAAAAACACCGTTGCATTATCTAAAAACCTCCAATATTATAATCGAACACTGTTTTATTATTTAAGAGGAAACTATGATGAAAAAGCAAGGTAACTACTGGCTAACTTATGCTAAAGCAACTTTCGCTATTGCAGCCATTGCAATGATCATTAGCATAGTCAAACTACCTGGTGATTTAATCATCAAAGGCTATTACAGTATCTGTAGCTTATTTTTAGTCAGTGCCACAATCACACTAAGTAAGGCCGTACGAGATGAAGCGGAATCAAATAGCTTAATCAATAAAATTGAAGAAGCGAAAACAGCCAAATTACTCAACGATATTGATGACTAATTATTAGATATATTCATGAACCATCAATTAATACATCAATTATGTGAATATAAACGACGCTTAAATACGCTAATAGAAAGCAAGCGTGGAGAGCGTAATCTGTTGCTTAAGAGAGCTCATACTCTTAAGCAACAGATCCAACAACACGAAGAACAACTATTAAATAGCATTAACGAGCTACCTCCCCACTCTCCTTTGATTTCATCATCGCAATCAATTGCTGAAATAGCTTTCCAACAAACACTACGCCAACAATGGAAGAAAAAACAGCAGCTATTACAAATAGAAACGACACTGACTACACGCAGCAAAGACATTGAAAATATGGAAGCATTAGCTCTAGAGTTAAGCCACGCACTTAAAAGTTATCAAAAAAAGCTAAAGCATGACGCTGCGATGGATATACAGCAATTAGTCACACTCAAGCAAGTTGAGATAAAACTATTACTGACATTAAAGAGCAATCATATCGATACCGACACTTGATCTAATACCATTAACAGAAAAGAAAAGTTAGATAGAAAATGATAATACGTAGATATGAAAAAAGGAGAGCCGAGGCTCTCCTTTTAACTTAAAAACTAAACTGAAAAATTACAGTGCAGCTTTTGCCTTTTCCACAAGAACAGTGAAAGTAGCTTTGTCGAATACAGCGATATCTGCAAGGATCTTACGATCGATTTCGATAGATGCTTTCTTCAGACCGTTGATTAGACGGCTGTAAGACATACCGTTTTGACGTGCAGCAGCGTTGATACGTGCAATCCATAGTTGACGGAAAGTACGTTTCTTCTGACGACGGTCACGGTAAGCGTATTGACCAGCTTTAGTAACAGCTTGGAAAGCTACGCGGTAAACACGTGAACGTGCACCGTAGTAACCTTTAGCTTGTTTAAGAACTTTCTTGTGACGTGCACGTGCTTGTACACCACGTTTTACGCGAGGCATAGGAGACTCCTAACTAAAATAATAAAATATAAAACTAAAAACGATTAAGCGAACGGAAGCATACGAGCAACTGCAGCCACTTCACACTTAGGAAGGATTGCATTTGGACGAAGCTGACGCTTGTTCTTAGTAGTACGTTTAGTCAGGATGTGACGCTTAGTAGCGTGCTTAAACTTAAAGCCACCAGCTGTTTTTTTGAAGCGCTTAGCTGCGCCACGATTTGTTTTCATCTTTGGCATGAGATGATAACTCCGCATTGTTGATAGTTAATAATCACAGTAATAGGGCGAACAAAAAGCGCTGCCTAAGCAGCGCTTTTAGCTACTTGAATGCCTTTATTACTTCTTCTTAGGGGCAAGCATCATGGTCATTTGGCGACCTTCTACACGATTAGGAAAGCTCTCACAGATGGCTAGATCTTCAAGATCAGACTTAATACGGTTTAGAAGCTCAATACCAATGCCTTGATGGGCCATTTCACGACCACGGAAACGTAGCGTTACTTTACCCTTGTTGCCCTCTTCTAAAAAGCGAGTCAGGTTGCGTAGTTTTACCTGATAGTCGCCTTCGTCTGTACCAGGTCGGAATTTAACTTCCTTGATCTGGATTTGTTTCTGGTTTTTCTTTTGCTCTTTAGCAGCCTTGCTCTTCTCGAACAGGTACTTGCCATAGTCCATCACACGACAAACTGGTGGCTCGGCATTAGGGCTAATTTCAACTAGATCCACACCAGCTTCAAGAGCAACATCCATCGCTTCATCAAATGAAACAATACCAACTGATTCGCCATCAAGGCCAGTTAGGCGAACTTCACGTACGCCACGAATTTCTTCATTTAGACGATGCGCGTTTTGCTTAACTGGTGCCTGGGTTCTTTTTCCGCCTTTAATACCTTATTCCTCCACAATATTGAGCTTACGACTGCTAATCTCTTCTTGCATAAATGCAACAAGCTCATCAATCTTAAATTTACCCAAATCTTTACCCTTGCGAGTACGAACTGCTACAACGCCTGCTTCGACTTCTTTGTCACCACAAACAAGCATGAATGGTACTCGCTTCAAAGTATGTTCGCGGATTTTAAAGCCAATCTTCTCATTTCTCAAGTCCGCATTGACTCTAATTCCGCATTTTTTCAGTTTTTCTACAATTTCTTGTACATATTCAGACTGCGCGTCAGTAATATTCATTACAACAGCTTGCTGAGGCGCCAACCATGTTGGGAAGAAGCCTGCGTAATCTTCAATCAGAATACCGATGAAACGCTCTAGTGAGCCAAGAATTGCACGGTGAATCATAACCGGAGTATGACGTTCGTTATCTTCACCTACATAAGTTGCGCCTAAACGCTCTGGTAAAGCAAAGTCTAGCTGAACGGTACCACATTGCCATGCACGATCTAAACAATCGTGAAGAGTGAACTCGATCTTAGGACCGTAGAATGCACCCTCGCCTTCTTGAATCTCAAAAGGAATGTTCATTGATTCAAGAGCAGTAACTAGGTCAGATTCAGCCTTATCCCACATTGCATCAGAACCTACACGTTTTTCTGGACGAGTAGATAATTTAACTACAATGTTGTCAAAACCGAATGTCTTGTACGTATCATACACCATTTCGATGCAAGATGTAACTTCTTGTTGTACTTGAGCTTCTGTACAGAAAATGTGCGCGTCATCTTGAGTAAAGCCACGTACACGCATGATGCCGTGTAGAGAACCTGATGGCTCGTTACGGTGACATGAACCGAACTCAGCCATACGTAATGGTAAATCACGGTAAGATTTTAGACCTTGATTGAAGATCTGTACGTGACCTGGGCAGTTCATTGGCTTGATTGCGTATTCACGGTTCTCAGAACTTGTTGTGAACATTGCATCAGCATACTTGTCCCAGTGACCAGAACGTTCCCAAAGCACGCGGTCCATCATTAGAGGACCTTTTACTTCTTGGTAATCGTACTCGTTTAGTTTTTCACGTACGAATACTTCTAGCTCACGGAAGATAGTCCAACCATTGTGATGCCAGAACACCATACCCGGAGCTTCTTGCTGCATGTGAAACAGATCAAGTTGCTTACCAATCTTACGGTGGTCACGCTTAGCCGCTTCTTCTAAACGAGTAAGGTGTGCTTTTAATGCTTTCTTATCGTGGAATGCAGTACCGTAGATACGTTGCAGCATCTTGTTGTCGCTATTACCACGCCAGTATGCACCAGCAACGCTTAATAGCTTAAAGTTTTGACAGAAACCCATGTGAGGTACGTGTGGACCACGACACATATCAATGTATTCTTCGTGGTGGTAAAGACCTGGACGGTCATCACGCGCTACGTTCTCATCAAGAATTTCGATTTTGTAAGTTTCGCCGCGAGCTTCAAAAGCATCACGCGCTTCTTGCCAGCTTACTTTTTTCTTAACAACCTGATATTTGGTTTTAGCAAGCTCAAGCATGCGCTTTTCAATCACTTCAAGATCTTCTTGAGTTAGTGATTGCTCTAAATCGATGTCGTAGTAAAAACCGTTATCGATTGTAGGACCAATAGCCATTTTCGCTTCTGGGTAAAGCTGCTTAATTGCGTGGCCTAATAGGTGAGCACATGAGTGACGTACGATCTCTAAACCATCTTCTTCATCTTTAGCAGTGATGATTTCAAGGCTTGCGTCGTTTTCAATTAGATCACATGCATCTACGCGTACACCATCAACACGCCCTGCGATCGTTGCTTTTGCAAGACCAGGACCAATTGAAAGTGCCACGTCCATAGTTGATACAGGCGCGTCGAATTGACGTTGACTACCGTCAGGAAGAGTAATTACAGGCATGAATAATGTCCTTTAACAGTGGTGCCACATACCAAGTAGCACATGTTGAATGTATAAAGCTTGAAAGCTTTGATGAATAAAAAACGTTTAAATTTCGATGCTGCAATACAGAGCGACATACTGAAATAAAAACGACGCGCTACTATAGCAAACGCAATTAATGGATTGCAAAGAATCCACTGAAATAAATCTCAATTATTTACTCAACTAATGTGTAACTCACCACGTACAGTTTTTCGATACCTGGATATATATCTTGAATTACCGCTTTGAGTTGTTCTAACGTCATATTTTCTTGTTGTGCATGGAAGTCATTTAGCTCTGAAAATAAGATAGGTTCAACACTATCAATTGCTAATGTACAGAACTCACGACCATTTTCAAAAGTTGATACTTTTACTTGTGTGCCAGGCACATAGTAACTTTCTGCTTCATCACGAATGGTGATTGTTTTTTTACCTGATAGGATGTCTGTTTCAAAACGTTCAAAGAATGTCATTTCAGTAGGAATAGTTTGCGAGTTCATATTTACTTCTCTTTTTAAATTAATTCTTACGTCAGATTACTCCTATTTTTATGAATTCGTATATTTTGTTTTGTAACTATATTTTATAGATGTGAGTAATATATTTTTATATAAATCGCAGCTATGTCATCTCATTCATTATCAATGACATACAATTCTTGTTTTCAATCAATTTTTCATCACCTCTTTTTTACAGCTGACTTATTTTTAATACTCTGTTTTTATTGTTTTTTCTTCTTTTATATTTAACTGTTTTATCAGTCATTGTTTACAAATTACACTGAGTTCACATTTCTTCAGCCTATAAATGGTCTAAGATGTTGATAGACAAGTTGTATACATACGTTTCAGTGCGCGGAGGATGATTATGTGGCAAGCCATTTCTCACCAACTGTCAGATGTACTAGGTCGACCATTTAAGATCGTTGAAAGGCAATCTCTTGAAGGCGGTGACGTTAACGATTGTTACTGCGTCAGTGATGGCGAACAACGGTTCTTTTTAAAGCTCAACGACAAAGAGCAATTGGTCGTTTTTGAAACTGAAACAGAAAGCCTCCGCATCTTAAATGAAGCCAATTGTGTACAAGTGCCACAATATATCCATGTCGGTACTTGCCGTGATAAATCTTTCCTCACCTTAAACTATCTACCGATAAAAAAAATCGATGACGAAGCGGGTTATCTTTTAGGTCAGCAACTAGCCAAACTTCATTTATGGGGTGAACAAGCTGAATATGGCTTTGATTTTGATAACTATGTCGGGCTTACGCCACAGCCAAACCGTTGGCATCGTCGTTGGTGTCGTTTCTTTGCTGAACAACGTATCGCTTGGCAACTTCAGCTATGTGAAGAGAAAGGGATTGTTTTTGGCAGTATCGATACAATTACCAGTAACGTGATCAAACGGTTAGTCAACCACCAGCCCAAACCCTCTTTATTACATGGTGACTTATGGCATGGTAATACCGCTTTAACTGTCTCAGGCCCTATTATTTTTGATCCTGCAACATATTGGGGAGATCGTGAATGTGATATTGCAATGACTGAATTATTCGGTGGTTTCCCTAACAGTTTTTACGATGGCTATAACGCTATCTATCCCCTTTCAGAAGAATACCAAGAGCGAAAAGAGCTATATAACCTTTACCATATTCTTAATCACTGCATTTTATTTGGTGGTGAATATATGGGGCAAGCTGAATACATCATTGCTAAGTTAGGTTTACTCGACGAATAATCCCTCTTCACTTATGGCATAAGTGCTATGGCTGCGCTTATGCCATACCTATTGTGCTTACTTCAGCCTTTCGCTCACACCCAATGCGGGGCTTAATAACACTTCAAGTATTCTCTTTCAATAAAGATGATTCTCATGACGTAGCTATCAATACATTTATCAATCTATTGCTATGCTAGGTATAGAAGAAAATAAGCTGAGTATCAGACAAGATGAAAAGGTGAAGGAGTACAAAATGAGAAACTATTCAGAGCAAAACGTCAGTTGTCCCCATTGCGGTCACATGATCCAAATATCGCTTGATGCAAGTGCGGGTAGCCAAGAGTTTTATGATGATTGCCCTGCATGCTGTAACCCTATTCATGTCAACATGCAGGTTGATGAGCTACATAAAACCATCAACTTATTTATCGATGCCGATGATGAGCAAATTTTTTAAGATGAAAACGTATAACGTAAATCCACTAGACTAATGCGATAAGCAATCTAGTGGATTTATTCAACCACTATACTCTTGCTGCAAGCACTCGCTCTACTGTATCTACAATCGCTTGAGTTTGCGGATCAATCTCAATATTAATCACATCACCAATCGCACGATGCTTAAGGTTTGTTCGCTGCAAAGTTTCAGGGATCAAATTCACGTTGAAGCGGTTCTCCACCACATCACCTATCGTTAGGCTAATACCATCAATACCAATATACCCTTTGGTAAACACATACTTCATTTGCGCTTGGGGCAAGCTAAACCACACTTGATGATTGTTCTCTGACGTCACCACATCAGCAACAATCGCTGTACACATAATGTGCCCAGACATTGAGTGACCACCGATTTCATCACCAAACTTTGCCGCTCGCTCAACATTAACTTCATCCCCTTCTTTTAATAAACCAAGGTTAGTCACGTTGAGTGTTTCCTGCATCAAGTCAAATGACAGCAGATCGTCATTAATATTCGTCACCGTTAAACAGCAACCGTTATGTGCAATCGATGCACCTAACTCAACATTAGACAATAAATGCTTCGGCATACGAATGATGTGAGTTTGGAAGTTTTCTTTCTTATCAATAGAAACCACTTCAGCGGTGCCTTGAACGATACCAGTAAACATAATGATCCTTAACTGAGTATTTAATCACTGTACTTATCGACAGCAATTTGATTTTTAATACTATTTTTGTAGCAAAAGTTGTAATAAAGCTAATACTTAAAAGTAATGGTATCAAATCTAAGAAAACAATTGGTCAACGCTTAAACACCATACAGCTCAGATTCATCTTTCTCATGCTATCTCGTAATGACAAATTATTGTCAATTAAGCATATTAACAACTAAAATCATATCCTATTTGAGAATGATTATATAAAATATAATTCTATATCAATGAGATACTGAATAGTTCCATCACCATTTAAAGGTATATTATGACCACTGACATCGCTAATGATGCCATCAAAGCAGACAGTAATCAGGCGAGCTCATCAAAGACGCTGCGAATTACACTTATTGCTTTAATAGCGATTCTATCGTGCTATTACCTATGGGTACTATATAAGGCAGTAACACCTAATGTCAGTATTGCTTACAAAGCTTACTACATTAAAAATCAGACACTTTTTTGGCAACCGAAGCAGCCAAAGCTTACCCTGAGCATCCCATCATCGCTTAATGTGGCAACTAGAGTGCCTTACTTATCTCGCGCTGGTTGGGCAGAAGATGCCTATAATAACGCACGTCTATTAAGCAGCAATGGCGGTCTTTACTTTACCTTGCCAAAGGCTGAGCAAAAAAATATTCATTTAACAGTGAATGTCTCAACACCACTATCAACACCTTTGAATATTCATTTAAATCAATGGACTGGTGTTTTGACTCCGACTACGCAAGCAAACACTCTCGTTGCATCTATTCCCTATAATGCATTAATGGCAGGCGACGCTTTACAGCATTTCACTATTGATCCCCCTTCGCCTATCGCGATTAAACACATTGATTTTTCATACCAAGAAGATGCTTTCGCTCAACAAACTATTACAGCATCCCATTCACAAGATAGTGCTCCTGTCGTGAACCACTAAGGTACATAATATGAATAATAACCTTAAGAACCCTGATTATAATTTATCGCTGATCGTCCCTGTTTATAACGAGGAAGTTGCGATCACTCCGTTTATAAACGAAATCAACGAGAAACTTGCCTCTATTCGATCTCATATCGATATTGTTTTTATTAACGATGGCAGCAAGGACAAAACCAAATCAGTGATTGAAGCTGCGATTGCTGAAGATGATTCTATTTCTCTGATTAACTTTGCTCGTAATTTTGGCAAAGAAGCCGCTATGACTGCTGGTCTAAATTACGTGAAAGGTGATGCCGCTGTTATCTTAGACGTAGATTTGCAAGATCCACCAGAATTGATCCTTGAATTTCTTCGCCTATGGCAAACCGGTGAATACGACACCGTATATGGCGTTCGTGTTGATCGCTCACAAGATACCTTCCTCAAGCGTGTCACTGCAGGCGGTTTTTATCGTTTCTTCAATTTCTTATCTGCAGAAACAACCTTGCCTGAAAACGTCGGTGACTTTCGTTTAATTGACCGTTGCGTGATTGAAGCAGTGAAGCAATTACCTGAACGTAACCGCTTTATGAAAGGGCTATTAGCATGGTCATCTTTCCGTTCGATTGGTGTTGATTTTCAACGCCCTGAACGTAACGTTGGTGATACCAAGTTTAACTACTGGAAGCTATGGAACTTCGCAATGGATGGCATCACAAGCTTCACCGCTTGGCCATTACGTGTATGGGGATTCATTGGTTTCGGGATATCTTTCTTATCCTTCTTGTTCTTAATGTACGTATTGATCAGTACCATTTTCTTTGGTGTGCATACCCCAGGTTATGCTTCAACTATCTCGGTGGTATTGTTCTTAGGTGGTATTCAGTTAATTTCACTTGGCATTATTGGTGGGTACATTAGTCGTATTTATACTGAGCTTAAACAACGCCCTATCTATTTAATCGAAGGCGTTTATGGTAAATACAGCCAGAAATCTCAACAAAATCCGGTTGTAAATAAAGCGATAGAAAAAGAGTTAGAAGTCACCAATGAATGAGTCATTCTTAAAACATTTTTGGCAATTAAATCGTTTTGCGATCATTGGTTTACTTGCAACAGCCGTACACTTATCCGTTGTTAGGTTATATTTTTTCCAAATTCAAGATCCGTCTGAATACACTGCCAACGTAGTGGGATTCAGTATTGCTTTTTTAGTGTCTTATTTTGGTCATCGCCATTTTACATTTGGACAAAAAGGATCATTTTTAAAGTTCCTAGCCGTATCGCTAATGGGCTTTTTTATCAATAACATTATCCTTGCCTCACTGCTAAAAAGTGCGATGTTTTCAGGCTGGGTTGCGGTCACTATTTCAACCTTATGTGTGCCGATCATTACGTTTATTTTGGCTAAGTTCTGGGTGTTTAAATGAATACGATATCTTTGCCATCCATTAAGATCAGCAAGCAAGAATGGCTAATGCTCATTTTTGCAATGGTTGTTAGCCGTACTGTTATCTATTGCTTAGGTTTATGGGGTGTAACTGAATTTGCATCGGGTCACTATGCTGAGCAGCCCTTGCTACAAACCATTTGCCGTTTCGACTGTGTATGGTTTTATCGCATTATCCAAGATGGTTACGACTTAGTTCCTCAATGGCTAAGCCAGAAAAATGCCGCTAACTGGGCATTCATGCCGTTGCAGCCGTTCCTTGGTTGGATTTTTTCGAAGTTTTTCTCTTTTGATAATCCAATTAATAATGCACGTCTTGGTTTAGTCATAGCCTCAAACCTTGCATTTTTGATCAGCTTGCCAATGATCTTAATGGCATTAAAACAATTACGTTTTAGCACAAGCACCCAATACGCAGCGATTTGGTTATTGTGCTTTTCACCCTATACCGTGTACTCAACCGCAGGTTACACCGAGCCACTGTTTATCGTATTTGTCACAGGCGTATTCCTCTTTAGTTATCGTCAACAGTGGGCATGGGTAGCGATTCTGGGGTTACTGGCAGCCATCACTCGTAACCTTGGGGTATTTTTAGTTTTCCCTGTGTTAATCATTGCAATTCAACATTATGGTGTGAATAGCTTCTTGCGCCTAAAAACACCAGCAGTAAAAGTTATTGCCGCTATTTGGATTATTCCATTTGGCTTCTTCACTTACATGACTTATCTCTACTTCCATGTTGGTGATGCGCTGGCATTTGGTCATATTCAAATTGCGTGGGGTCGCCAATTAACCAATCCATTCCATTGGATCATGTATGGTTTTGAAACTGGTGGTCCTAAGCTGTATCTTGCCATCGTTGCATTGCTGGCATTTGTATTAAATATTTACTTGGCTGTACGTAAATACTACGCAGAAGCACTGTTTATGTTTATTTGTTTAGTGTTACCACTATCCTCAAATCTAAACGCAATGCCACGTTACGCATTTGGCCTGTATCCAACATTCCTAGGTTTACTGTTGATCATTGAACGTTACCCATTCATCAAAACACCAATGTTATGTGTATTCAGTGCCGCTAGTACCTTTATTGCGATTGGTTTCTACAGCCATATGATGTTTACGGTCTAACGCTTTTTCTCATAAAAGCAGTGAATAAACGGCAGCTTATGTAAGGAATAAAAACCTTTTTATAAGCTGTCGTTTTTTTATACAGATCAATAAATATTAAATTTGTCATATTTCTGT
>NZ_SSMG01000112.1 GCF_009873615.1 Photobacterium lucens | reverse complement strand
GTTATATCGTTAATAGGAATTATATAAATCATTAATGTAGCGAGCTGTAAAATAGTAAATCTCTAAATATGCTTATAATGCGACACACTACCTCAAATGAAACAAAAAAAGACCGACTATTATGTTAAGTCGATCTCTATTCATCTTGCTAATATTGGATACTCACTTATTCAATAATTAATCCTAGTTTTGTCAGATCCAGATATTGTTCGACTGCATCAGCAATACGATTGATCCCTTCCTCACGTATTGCAGCAAAATCAAGCGTTGCAATGTTTGATAATCCAGCCCAAGCTAAGATTACATCACAGGCTTGTTGCTGCTCAAAAATACCATGTAAATATGTCCCAAACACTTGGTTATCAATACCTATTTTGCCATCAACATCTTTTTTACCATCAGTCGTAGCTGTTAAATGAATAGGCGCATCACTTTCACTAATACCCGATGTGACACCTGCATGAATTTCATAGCCCGTGACAGGCACTGTCGGCAGATCTGGTAATGTCATCAATCCTGTAACTTGTTTTAACTGTTTGTGCTTGGTGATTTCAGTGGTGATAGGTAGATAACCTAATCCTAGTGACTCACCGGCTTCACCTTCGATGCCGTGAGGATCCGATATCACTTCACCTAACATCTGATAACCACCACAAATCCCCATAACCTTACCGCCAAAACGCAAGTGACGTTGGATTTGTTGATCCCAACCTTGAGAGCGAAGGTAGGCTAAATCACTACGGACACTTTTTGAGCCTGGAATAATGATCAAATCAGCCGGAGGAATCGCTTCTCCTTTACCGACAAACTGTAAATTCACTTGTGGATGCATACGCAGTGGATCAAAATCCGTATGGTTACTGATACGTGTTAATACAGGAACGACAACAGTAATCGCATTCTCTGATTTTTCAACTTGCTGAATATTAATGGCATCTTCTGCTTCTAACATTAACCCATGTAAGTATGGCAGTACGCCAATCACAGGTTTACCTGTTTTCTGCTCTAACCAATCAAGTCCTGATTCAAGTAGTTTAATGTCACCACGGAAACGGTTGATCACAAAGCCTTTTACCCTTGCTTGTTCTGATTCAGACAGCAAGGCTAATGTGCCATATAGATGAGCAAATACACCACCGCGATCGATGTCAGCCACGATGATCACTGGAATATCGGCTTCTTCAGCAAACCCCATATTCGCAACATCGTTTTCACGCAAATTGATTTCAGCAGGACTGCCAGCACCTTCGACGATCACTGTCTCATACTCACGAGTCAGTAAATCGAATGATTCCATGATAGGTGCCATCACCACCTTTTTGTAACTGTTGTAACCAATGGCATCCATGTCTTCGAGTGCTTTCCCCTGCACAATCACTTGTGCACCAACATCAGTATTAGGTTTTAATAACACCGGGTTCATATGAACTGTCGGTTCAATGCCACAAGCATAAGCTTGCACTGCTTGTGCTCGACCAATTTCGCCACCATCTTTGGTTACGGCACTGTTAAGCGCCATATTCTGTGACTTAAACGGCGCAACACGAACCCCTTTTCGAGCCAAAACACGACAAATACCAGCAACAAGTACACTTTTCCCCGCATCTGAAGTCGTTCCTTGCACCATTAATGCACGTAGATTGGTTTTATTTTTATCCATTATTTCTGTGTCTCGTTAACTCGTAATAATCAGTCACTATAAGGCGGCCACTGCAACTGCGGCCAATCTTGGTTGCCATCGTGATAAACGGTGAGCCGTATTCTTGCAGCATAAGGCAAATTGATTCGATGGAGGTAGACGGTATTTTGTGGCATTTCAAATAACAAACGTAGTAATTGACGCATGACGCCTGAGTGTGTCACTAACAAAACCTTCTGACCTTGATATTGCTGTAATAATTGCAACCATGCCTCATTAATACGGTTGTCAAATTGCGCTAATGTTTCACCTTTATGTAGTGCAGTACCATCATCACACTCTTGCCAAGGATCGTACCAATAAGCATCAACATCCTTGCCAACACGTGCTATCAATTGTTGATGAGTTAGCCCATCCCATTCACCGAAATCCATCTCTTTCCATTCATCACAATGTTGAATTGGGATTTGTAATGATTCAGCAATGTATTGAGCGAAAACAGCACAACGTTGAAGTGACGAGGTCACAACAGTATCCAGTGTTGTAATCCCCTCCACAGACTGCCGCATTTGGTTAAAGCCTTGCTCCGTTAAGGCAAAATCGGTATGCCCACGAAGACAATTATCACCTTCAGGTAAACCATGTCGCAAAATATCAATTTGAGTAATAGTCGCCATAGGATCCTCGAATTTTATTTTCTAAAGCGATGGACCTTTCAATACTTGTGGTAATCCCGCTGTTACAAACACGACACGGGGACACTGTTGGGCTATCGCTTGGTGTAACCAACCACTTTCATCAACAAATCTACGAGAAAGCTCGCCTAATGGCACAATTCCTTGGCCTACTTCATTACTGACAAGAATGATTCTGCCTTCTGCTTCAGCAAGCGTTTCTAAAAAATCAGTTTTAGCTTGTTGCCATGAATAGTTATCAAGTGGTTGAAATAAGAAATTGTTTAACCACAGTGTTAAGCAGTCCACCAGCAAACAGGTCTCTTTATTGCTATGCTGTCGAATCACATCCGCTAAGTAATACGGCTCTTCGATTAACTGCCAATGTGCCGGACGCTGTCGTTGGTGTCTTTCAATACGTTCACTCATCTCATCATCACAAGGCGTTGCAGTAGCTATATATTTCACTTGCAACCCAGACTCCTGAGCTAACGTTTCAGCTAATCGGCTTTTACCTGAACGCGCACCACCAAGAATTAACTCTGATTCAACGAACGTATTTTTACTCATAAGCCACTCAGTTATATAAAGAAAACGGCCTATGTTAGCCGATTAATAAGCCGTTGTATTGTGTTCAATCACTGTAACCTTCAGCGTGGTTTTAACTATAGATGATGATTTTGCACGACAAAATATTCTTATTTTTGAGAATGATTGATGAT
>NZ_SSMG01000111.1 GCF_009873615.1 Photobacterium lucens | reverse complement strand
TGTAACATTCGTAACGATATAAAGACGTAACGTAACAGCTTAAAACATCTATTTTTATATGGTTTTATGAGCTATATCACAGTCACTAAAAGGCGTTATTTCCATTTTTATCTTTTGTTTGCTGGTATTGATTGTCTCGCCCTTAAATAAATCTCAACTATCAGTAAAAAATAATTTCTCATAAGTAAAATAAACCGCTATTTTTCAAAAAACAAAAAAGCCGCTCATATAAATGTACGGCTTATCTATTTATTGACTTAGCTTATTTAGCGATAAAACTTAGTGCTGTGTTGCTACTGTTGGTTTCTTTTCTGCATCCTGAAGCGCGCCTTGTTGTTTCTTCTCAAAGCGAGAAATCCACCACCACGCAAGACCAGAGAATACCGCCGTCATAAAGACGTTAATAAAGAACGCACGCACTAAATCAACACCAGGAGGGAACGCAGAGGCTGTCATACTCACCACGAAAATCACGATAAGAATAGAGACAACAATCATACCCACTTTTTGCGAGCCCATGCGGAAATCACGAGGCGTATCATCATGCTTCCAGCGGAAAACAAAGTAAGCGATCATGATAAGAATTGGCGGTAACATTGCCGTACCCGCAGTTAGGTTAATCGCAGTGTTCATCATCTGCTGTACTGACTCAGAGCCAAAACCGTTCACTACTAACATCGCAAATACAAACGCAAACTGCCACCATGCTGCACGCACTGGTACGCCATGCTCATTTAGCTCTGTGGTTTTTTCACCGTAAACACCTTTCGGAATTTCAGAGAAGTGGATTTTCACAGGTGCTGCTGTCCACATCATCATTGAGCCAAACATGGCAATGAATAGCACGATACCGACAAAACGACCGACTAACGCTTCCGAGATATTAAAGTAGTTCCCCATACCGGTGAAGATCTCAACCATGCCACCAGCATAGGTTAAATCTTCACGTGCCACGAACACGTTCACAAGTAATGAGCCAAGGGCGTACATACCACCGATCACAATACCCGCAACAATGATCACTTTAATAAATGACTTATGACCGCCTTTAACATCGTTAAGATATGCCGCAGCGGTTTCTGCACCACCCGCTGCTTGGAAAATCCAACACATGATGCCTAATGTCGCCCAATTAATGGTTGGCTTCATCGCTTCTAATGTGATCGGTTGTGCTGGCTGATGATCGCTACCCAGCGCAAGCAGTGCACCAACGACGTAAATAGCAAACAGTGAGAACACACCATAAGCCACCACTTCGGTGATCTTGCCTAACCATGATGCACCCTTGGTTGAAATATGGGTGGCAGCGGCAAATAACACAATCGAAATTACTGACGTGACGATTGGCGAGAAGCTGTACTCATACCCCATCATGGCGTATGAAGCATAAGCGATCACGTTTGGCAGTAATGAAATAAAGAAAAATAGGTTAACGAACCAGTACAGGAATGAGCCCATGTACGCCATTTTGGTACCTAAAGGCTGCTTTAGCCAATCGTACATGCCTGATTCTGAGTTTTTATTCGCCGATACAAATTCAGCGATAATGAATACGAAAGGAATGAAATAGATCATAGTCGCCAATAAGAAAATTGGCGCAGAGCTTAATCCTAATTCGATATTATTGTTCACGATATTACGAACGTTAAATACCGCAGCGAATGTCATCGACAATAAGGCAAATTTGCCTATCGTACCTCGTGTTGCTTCCGTCATGTTTACCCCAAAAAAACAAACTATTCATGGGACTAGTTGCCAATCTCATGAATATAAATATCAAAAGATCAGGCCCACACCGTGAGCCTGATTGTTACGCTTGCTTGGAACTATTTATTCAAGAAGTAGCCATCTTCAATGGTCACTTTTAGCACCACTTTTCTAACTGGGTTTTCACCTAAGAAACGGTACGCTTTGTCGTTTTCAAAAATCGCAATTTGCCCTTCTGATAACGCAATGACTTCACCACAACCCACCAAGGTTTCACGGTCTGTTTCATCTTGGTAAGCCACTTCAGTGGTTAATTGTGCTTTCTCCGCCACTTCCACCTGCTCACTGCCTTCAAGGTAGTAATGCACATCAAAGTAGCGACGGTTACCAGTAAACAGACCATTGGTTGGCGTTACTCCGTTTTGCACCATGTACACCAGTGAATCACCAATCGAATGCATCACACCTTCTTGGATGTTTTCAATATTTTCAATGGCTTCTACACAACGGTTCCATTTACGTCCATTGCGGTACACCAATTTAAATTGCGCTAAGCTATCTAATACGATCATGGATTACGCCTTATTCGTTTGTGGAGCCGTTGTTGTGAAAAACGCTGAGTCAAAGTTGTGATTTGCCAATGCTTGTGGTCGGCAATCGCCAGCCGTAAATGGCAGAATCGTTAAACCATAACGGAAGCTATCCATGTACACACGGTATGAATCCAGCACTTCACTACCCCAAGAGTTAGAGCCTAAGCCCATCACTTGGTGATCAAGGTTTAGGGTGATGTAACCACTCTTCTCAAGCTCATGTGTATGCTGTGCTTGGTGAAGGTTTTGGTTAGTGTAGAACCATGCACTGAAGTTAATTTCTTGCTGTGGTTTCACTAGTACACCAGTGCCATGTTTATCAGCCAATGCAGCCCAACGAACGTGCTGGCGGTTACCGTTATTTTGTGGGAACGGGTAGTTTTCAAACATGTCAGCAACTGTGGTGCTGTAAACATCAATCATGTTAGCTTGACGGCTATCTTGGTAGTTTTCTTCAGGACCGCGACCGTAGTATTGCACCTGATCAAACGCGCCATTAATGCCTAAATCCAAACCAATCACAGGGATCACATGTGGGTAATCACCGTAACGCTCACCGCTTAATTCCACATTTAACTGACCTTGTGCATTAACTTGGTAGCGGTAATGACAACGCATACCAAAATCAAACACTGGTGGTGAAATAATGCTAGTGACCGTGATTTCACACTGACCATCAATCATTTCCACATTGAGGCTACGGAAGTGCTCTTGCATGATTTGTAGGTGAGCCGGATGCCATAGACCTTCATATTCTTGCTTGTGGTTATCGATCATTGGTTTAAAGAAATTCAGCTTAGGCGAAGATTGAATCAACTCTTTACCATCAACTAACCATGATGTTAACTTACCGTTCACTTTCGAGAAGTTAAGCGCAAAGTTATAACCTTTCACCACGTAATCTAAGCGTGTTTCTTCAATCGCTAATTCAGTCGCATTGTGATTAACAAAGCTTTCCAACTGTGCGGTATTCGCTTTTAGCTCGAACTGGTAAACCGCAATATCATGGTTTGCTGCACTGTAACGAGTGCGAGAATCTTTACGCACCGTGAAGTTGACAAACACTTCACGCTCATCAAGTTCAGGCCACGCTAAGGTGATCATCTGCTCTGAGTTTTCAGCCAGATCTGTTAGTTTTATCTGCTCAACGGATAAGGTTTCACCTTCAGCACGCACTTCTGCGGTAATGGTGTAATCATCAATGTTCGAGAACCATAATTTGTTCTCAACCATAAATTGACCTTGTTTCGCATCCACTTCACGGATCTTCACTGGCGCAATCACTTGCTTGTATTCTTTCAAGCCAGGGCCTGGTGTTTGATCTGGGTAAATCAAACCATCCATACAGAAGTTGTAATTGTTCGGGTAATCGTTGTAATCACCGCCGTATTTATAGAATTCAATGCCGTTTTCATCACGAGCTAGAATGCCGTGATCACACCATTCCCATACGTAGTGACCTTGAATATGATCGTGCTTGTAGAACACGTTTTGGTATTCCGTTAAACCACCAGGACCGTTACCCATTGCGTGGGCGTATTCACAGATAATGCGAGGTTTCGCATGTGGGAATTCACCAAAGTGATTCATCAATTGCGCACGTGAGTACATAGTAGAGATCACATCCACCACTTCAGCGTCACGATCTTCTTCATAATGCACTAAGCGAGTGTCATCAATCGCTTTAGTTGCCGCATACATAGCACGAATGTTACAGCCGTAGCCCGATTCGTTACCCATAGACCACATGATGATTGATGGATGGTTTTTCTGAGCGTGAACATGACGCACAGCACGATCAACAAACACAGTTTCCCATTCAGCGTCATCGGTAATACGGCTTAAATCGCCGACGTTAGCAAAGCCGTGTGTTTCCACATCGGTTTCCGCCATTACAAACAGACCGTAAATGTCACATAACTCGTAGAAACGTGGATCATTTGGATAGTGAGCCGTACGTACAGAGTTAATGTTGTGCTGTTTCATTAGCACTAAATCTTTTTCCACACGATCCATACCCACCGCACGACCTTTAAGATGATCGTTATCGTGGCGGTTCACACCGTGTAGCATCACGTATTTGTTGTTGATGTAGAACAGACCATCACGCACTTTAATGTCACGGAAACCAACACGCTGCGGGATCACTTCCAATACATTGCCTTGGCTGTCTTTTAGCGTCAGTAGTAGTTGGTAAAGGTATGGGTTTTCAGCGTTCCATTGCACTGGCGCTGTCACATCAATGGCAAACTGCGCATTAGCACTATCAGCAACATGAAGATCAGCCACAACGCCTTCTGCGATAAGTGTTGTGCCATCCATTAATTGGTATTCAACCAATGCCGTTTGTGCGCTTGCCGTTAAGTTTTCTAACTCAACATCACAGCTTAATATGGCGTTTTGGTATGCGCTATCAAAGTCAGTACGTACCGTAAAATCACGCACGTGTAACTGCTCTTTACCCACAAGGTAAACATCACGGAAAATACCCGCAGTCCACCACATATCCTGATCTTCAATGTAAGTGGAATCCGCCCACTGCATCACACGAACAGACAGTAAGTTATTGCCTTGCTGCACGAATGCACTGATATCAAATTCTGCGGTTAAACGGCTACCTTTGCTAAAACCAACGTATTGACCGTTCACATACACTTCAAAGTAAGTTTCAACACCGTCAAACTTGATAATGGTTTGCTTGTCGTTCCAATCCGCACCTAATGTAAATGTGCGTTGGTAAGCGCCAGTTGGGTTATCTGATGGCACAAACGGTACATCGATTGGGAACGGGAAACCTTCATCTGTGTATTGAAGATCGCCATGACCTTCCATTTGCCACATGTTAGGAACCGTGATTTGTCCCCACTGCGTCATTGGCTGGCTGTAAAATTCTTCTGGTACTAATAATGGATTTGAAAAGTATTCAAATTGCCACTGACCACTAAGCAGCATAAAACGGCTACTTAGTTCACGTTGAAAAGTCGTTGCTTGCTTAACTGAATCGTATGAGAAGAAATAAGCACGTGGTGCCATGCGGTTCTCATGCAGATGTTGGAAGTTTTCCCAGTTGTTCACGTTATGCCTCCCGGCTCAAACCGACGTTTTTTTAATCTGTGATCAATCGTGATAATGACGATGAATCTGTTGGGAATGAGTTTAGTAAAAGTTTTACTAAAATAAATTAGTGAAAACGTTTTACATTAAGCGAGTCACATTTTACGAGGGGATTTAAACCAATCCTGTGATCGGCTTAAAGGAAGTGGCAGAAGGTAAGATAACAGAAAGAAAACAGTGTAAATAACGCAACGCTTTTCACAGAAAATAAAAAGGCACTGTAAAAACAGTGCCTTATAAATACTTCATTGCTGCTATTTCGTGGTACCACGCAGCTTTAACTTACTTGGCACATAAACTTGTAGAGGCAGAACTCGCCCATCTCGTGCCTTTTCCACCAGCAAATTCACACCTTGGATCCCCATCATTTCAGCGTGAATACGTACGGTAGACAGCGAAGGGAAGGTAAATTTAGCGGTAGGAATATCATTAACACTGATCAGCGCAATATCTTCTGGAATAGCCAGTCCTTGTTCATGGATCGCACGCAGTACACCAATGGCAATAGAATCAGACGCAATAAATAACGCATTGGGGTAATCGCCATTAGCAAACATCTGCTTAGCGAGCGCATAACCAGAAGCACTAGAAAAATCGCCACGGTAAATGTCTTTACTATCGACAACGCCTTTTAACTGACCGTATTCAGAAAACGCAATTTCACGAATATCAGCAGTATTTACCAAATCTTGCCCACCAATAAAACCAATACGTGGGTAGCCTTGCTCAATAAAGAAATCGACAATTTGTTTACTGATCCTTTCAAGGTCAATATCCACGCTGTCGTAACGTTCTGAATTATCTGAAAAATCAACAAAACAAATATTATCTGTTATCTTTGGCAACTCTTTCAATAACTTAGCTGAACATCGTCCAACAATCAGTACCCCTGTAATCGTTGCATCATGGGCATCAAACTTACCGTCGTAACAGTTGATTAAATCAATATCGAGCTTATCACATTGGGTCTCAATCCCATGACGAATAGACAGATAATAAGGATCATTCACTTCTGCTTCTTGCTTATGGCTATAAAGTGCCACAAAGCAATGCTGTTGCTTTTTCTCAACCACGGCTTTTTTTGAGCTGCTGGTTTTGTATTCGAGTTTTTCAGCAATTTCAAAAATACGTTGTTTAGTCTCTTCTTTTACGCTTAATGACGGATCGTCGTTGAGCACACGCGATACCGTTGCAAGAGAAACCCCTGCTTCATTAGCTATGTCTTTTAATGTCGCCATACTTACTTTGCTTCCCATCAACTTAGCTCACTATCCTAGTGAGATATTTTGAAAATAACACTTTTTATTATGGTTTTATATTGTGCCTTAAGATTTTAGTAAAAATTGTTACATTACCCTGAAATTTTATATATCTGACAAAAAATCAAATATAACCAATAAATTCAAAGAGTTATAAATATTCCTTAATTTTCTCTCTCACTGTTATCGCTCACATTCCATGAATTTAAAGTGTAAACGTTTACACATTGCTAAGTTGATCACAGATCGTAAGCTCACTTCATTGGTAGACTTTTTTACAGAAAGTTGAGACACGCAATATGCGGATCTCCTCTCCCCAAATTAAGCAGAGGCGAAAATAGTGGAAGTTTTAGTCACCGGCGGCATGGGATACATCGGCAGCCACACATGCGTACAAATGATCCAAGCAGGGATCACTCCTATCATTATCGATAACTTATCCAATGCCAAAATCGGTGTATTGGCACGTATAGAAGCATTAACGGGTGTAATGCCAGTGTTTCACCAAGGTAACGTCCAAGATGAAGCGTTTCTCGATAGCGTCTTTGCCCAACACGATATTAAAGCGGTGATCCACTTTGCAGGCTTAAAAGCGGTAGGTGAATCGGTCGAAAAACCACTGGAATACTACGACAACAATGTTAATGGCTCTTTAGTGTTAGCACGTGCCATGCGTAAAGCGGGCGTAAAAAGCATTGTCTTTAGCTCATCCGCTACCGTATATGGCGATCCTGAAATTGTACCTATCACTGAAGACTCACCAACAGGGGCGACCACTAACCCTTATGGTCGAAGCAAATACATGGTGGAAGAGTGCTTTAAAGATCTGTTCCATGCAGAAAACGATTGGAGTATTACTCTACTACGTTACTTCAACCCAATAGGCGCACACCCTTCCGGCACTATGGGTGAAGATCCGCAAGGGATCCCCAATAACCTAATGCCATTTATTGCTCAGGTGGCGATTGGTCGCCGTGATCGGTTATCTATTTTTGGCAACGATTACCCAACCCCGGATGGCACAGGTGTTCGCGACTACATTCACGTCATGGATCTGGCAGATGGTCACATTGCAGCACTTAATGTCCTGCGTGAAAAAGCCGGCTTACATATCTACAACCTCGGCACAGGTACAGGCTCTAGCGTATTAGAAATGGTCGACGCATTTGCTAAAGCATGTGGCAATCAAGTGCCTTACATCATTTGTCCTCGTCGTGCAGGTGATATTGCAGCGTGTTGGGCAAGCACAGACAAAGCTGAACGTGATCTCAATTGGAAAGCGACGCGCAGTGTAAAAGAGATGACTGTCGATACCTGGAACTGGCAATCAAACAATCCTAACGGTTATTAATTAAGAGAGTAAAACACATGTCTGCAGTTGAATTTAACCCTGTTGATCATCCACATCGCCGTTATAACCCACTGACTGGTCAATGGATTTTAGTCTCGCCACACCGTGCCAAACGTCCTTGGAGTGGTCAAGATGAAAAGCCATCAACCGAGCAACTACCAAGCTATGACGGAAAGTGTTTCCTGTGTCCAACGAACGAGCGTATTTCTGGCGATAAAAACCCAGATTACCAAGGCACATACGTATTTAGTAATGATTTTGCCGCGCTAATGGTGGATTCACCAGAAGCGCCACAATCGACTAATCCGCTATTTAAAACCCAAGGAGTTCGTGGTTTAAGCCGTGTGATCTGTTTCTCTCCCGATCACAGCAAAACATTACCAGAGCTACCAGTTGAAAAAATTCGTGGCGTGATTGATACCTGGAACGATCAAATTGAAGAGCTAGGTAAAGATTACATTTGGGTACAAGCTTTTGAGAACAAAGGTGAAACCATGGGCTGCTCGCAACCGCACCCACATGGTCAAATTTGGGCTAATAGCTTTTTACCGAATGAAATCGAGCGTAAAGAACACAACCTAAAGACGTACTATCAAGAAAATGGTCGCAACCTATTGGTCGATTACGTTGAAGCTGAGCTAAAAGACGGTTCGCGCATTGTGGTTGAAACCGAACATTGGGTAGCACTAGTGCCTTATTGGGCAGCATGGCCATTTGAAACCATGCTGTTACCAAAGACGCATATTCGTCGTATGAGTGAACTCACCGATGCGCAACGTGATGATTTAGCGGTAGCGATTAAAAAGCTGACAAGCCGTTACGACAATCTATTCCAATGCTCTTTCCCTTATTCCATGGGCTGGCATTACGCCCCTTTCTTTGAGCAAGGTACTGACATTGAGCATTGGCAATTACATGCGCTGTTTTATCCGCCATTACTCCGTAGTGCCTCTGTGCGTAAATTCATGGTCGGCTATGAAATGTTAGCAGAGAGCCAACGTGATTTAACCGCCGAGCAAGCTGCACAACGCCTACGTGATCTCAGTGATGTTCACTACAAAGAACAACAATAAGTTATTGCTTACTTACACTGTGCCGCTGATATAACAGTGGCATAAGTTACCCTATTTTGTGAGAGATTTTTATGTCAGATCTAATTTCAAACGTTAAACACGCCTTCACCGCAGTATTAGGCTACCAACCAAGCCATTTAATCCAAGCGCCGGGGCGTGTAAACCTGATAGGCGAACATACCGACTACAACGATGGCTTCGTTTTACCTTGCGCTATTAACTACCAAACGGTGGTTGCTGCTGCTCCCCGTACTGACAACATCATTCGTGTGGTATCGGTAGATTATGACAATGCTACCGATGAGTTTGATCTCACCCAAGCTATCGAATTCCAACACGATAAGATGTGGGCAAACTACATTCGTGGCGTAGTGAAATGTTTACTTGAACGTGGCTTCACTTTCACGGGTGCTGATATTGCAGTAACAGGTAATGTTCCTCAAGGTGCAGGATTAAGCTCATCTGCAGCATTAGAAGTAGTGATTGGTCAAACCTTTAAGGTGCTTTATAACCTTGAGATCAGCCAAGCAGACATCGCCTTAAATGGTCAGCAAGCTGAAAACCAATTCGTAGGCTGTAACTGCGGCATTATGGATCAAATGATCTCTGCTGAAGGTCGTGAAAATCATGCGATGTTATTAGATTGCCGCAGCCTAGAAACCCAAGCGGTATCCATGCCTGAAGACATGGCAGTTGTGATCATCAACTCCAACAAAAAACGTGGCTTAGTGGACAGCGAATACAATACCCGTCGTCAGCAATGTGAAGAGGCTGCACGTATCTTTGGCGTCAAAGCACTGCGTGATGTCACCATTGAGCAATTTAATGCCAAAGCACACGAGCTGGATGAGTTAGTAGCGAAACGTGCTCGCCATGTGATCACTGAAAACGATCGCACCGTTGAAGCGGCTACTGCTCTACGTAATCACGACATGAAGCGTATGGCTGAGCTAATGGCACAATCTCATGCTTCTATGCGCGATGATTTTGAAATCACAGTATTTGAAGTCGATACCCTTGTTGAAATCGTCAAAGACGTGATTGGCGAGCAAGGCGGTGTACGTATGACTGGCGGCGGCTTTGGTGGCTGTATTGTCGCACTCGTTCCACCAACATTAGTGGATGATGTCAAAGCAGCCGTTGAAGCGAAATACCAAGCTGCAACCGGATTAAAAGAGTCAATTTACGTCTGCCAAGCTAAAGATGGCGCAGGCAAGATTGCTTAATTCATTCAGTCACTAACCAATTAATAGGTAAGGAGCACCAATGCAAAGCCCATTCATGCACGCTATGACTCAGCAGCTCGCCTACGATGGCAAGCCAGCTAATGTCATTGAACTCACCAATAGCCATGGAATGCGTATCGTGCTGATGGACATTGGTGCTACTTGGTTAAGTTGTAGCCTTCCCCTTAGCAGCAGCGAACAACGAGAAGTGTTATTAGGCGTCGATAACCTTGCTGATTTTTATGCCCAACAAAGCTACATGGGGGTAACTGTTGGTCGATATGCTAACCGTATTGCCAATGGTCGCTTCAGTATTGATGGTCAAGCATACCAAGTCTCAACCAATCAACATGGTAATTGCCTTCACGGTGGTGAAAATGGCTTTAACCAACGTCGCTGGCAAATCGTAGCGCAAAGCCAAGATAGCGTTTTATTTAGCTTAGTCTCTGAAGATGGTGATCAGGGCTTTCCCGGTACACTGATGGTTGCGGTGCGTTATACCTTAACCGATAACAATGAAGTGATCATTCACTACATTGCTGATACCGATAAAACCACACCCGTTAATTTAACCAATCACGGTTACTTTAATCTGCAAGGGGCGAGCTGGGACAGTGATAATCGCTCACATACAGTACGTATTAATGCTGACTACTATTTACCGACTAATAGCCTTGGTATACCGCTCGATAAGCCACAACCAGTTGAAAATACCAGTTTTGATTTCCGTATCAGCAAAACACTGAGTAAAGACTTACTGACAGATCAACAGCAACAACAAGCTAAAGGTTACGATCATAGCTTTGTGCTAAACCCAGCAAGAAATACTAGTGAGATTATTGCTGAAGTAATTTCCCCTGATAACAAAGTCACCATGACGGTAAAAACCAATAAACCAGCTGTGCAACTGTATGGCGGCAACTGGTTAGCGGGTACTCCTGCTCGTGATGGCAAGCAATATCAAGATTACGCAGGATTGGCGTTAGAAACCCAGTTTTTACCCGATTCCCCTAACCACCCAGAATGGGAGCAACCCAGTTGTTACCTCTCCCCCCAAGAGCAATACAACTACACCACCACCTATCAATTTAGTTA
>NZ_SSMG01000110.1 GCF_009873615.1 Photobacterium lucens | reverse complement strand
TTTCACCGCACTCCCCGCATTCCCATTTTCGCTGCTGTCTGGGGGGCTGGTATTTGTTTATAAGAGACATAATCCATACGATGCGTCAAAAAAATGACGACTGTACTGTTAACTATCCAATAACGTGCAATACCCGCAATCGTCATACAAAAAGCGTGGGCAGTTCAACAGCCACGTTTATAAAAAAAAAGAGCCAGATTCGGCATATAACAATAATTACGCCGAACTGGCTTCTTTATAATAATTAATAAGCTCAATAAGAAATTTCATGCAATTAAAAAGACGTCAATTCATAAAGTCAGGTTTATTTGGTACAGCAGGTTTATTTTTAAGTTCACCTGTTTCTGCTCTCCCTAGTTTTTCAATGTCAGAAGACTCAAATGCAATTACTGTTTCATTCTGTGGTACCAGCTGTACCCGTGATGAAGGTGAAGTAACACGCAGTGATAGTGATAAAAATATTTATCTTCCATCAACCGGTTATATCCCAGTACGCATCATTAAAGAGCTAGATGGATTCGGTAAAAGTGTACGCGGTGTAGGACAAAACGATTGGGGTACGCAAAACTCAAACTATAGCCGCCTCATGGTGAATGGGCCGTTAAAGGCTCCATCGGGTTTACTGTCAGATATTAGTAGCTACATTTCAGGCGACCAAAAATCGATGATAGAAGCAGCGAAAGGCAGTTCAATGCCTGCACTTGCTCTTCATGGAGCAAACATTGCTGCTGCAAGTAAAGCCGATACGATTAACCTTATTGGCCACAGCCGTGGTGCTTGTGAAGCTATTATCGCGGCATGGTTCTTATATGCTTATGGCGATGAAAAGGTGCGTAATACACCCGTTAATATCTTTGCTATCGAACCTGTACCTGGACCAGGAGAATGGTACGGCTTGCTCACTCAGCTACCACCAAATGTTGTAAATTATGTTGGTGTGTATGCATGGGATATGTGTAACAACGTCCAATCATACGATCACACTTTCCAAGCCGTTGTTCCTCGTCCAAATGGTCGCATGCGTGGTGAAAGCAACGAAATTACACTTCATGAACAATCTTGGTCAAACTGGATTAAACGTGAACATGGCTGGAGTGTACTGGCGGACGATGCACAACAAAAAGATCCATTAGCACCAGATGATAAAGCTGCTCAACCACAAGGTTACGAGCTTTACGCTTGCCGTGGTCGACATGGTACTGTTGCAGGTAACACAACCTCTGATGGCGCTTATGATCCGAAAAAAGACAGTGCTAACGTTGCGCCTGTGTGTGAACTTATTTACAAAATGGCTCGCGGTTATTTAACCCAATGGGGCTCTAATTTCTCAGTGCCTTGTGCTGTTGAAGAAGACGTTCTTGCATTACGTAAACATATTCATATGTTCCACCGTGAATTTGATTACATGGGTGGCGGTCCAACACGTAACAGTCAATTACCTAATCGTCCATATGTACGTCGTATTTCATCAATCAGCGGCTATAACCCAATGAACTCATATTACATGGAAGATGTTGTCGGTAACCCACCTTATAAGCTGATTTACCCAGTGACGTCAGAACGTCAAGGTAAAGGCTGGGTGGATTGGAAGTTCTTATAAGCCATACCGCAACTCAGACCACTATAAAAATTAAAAATATTAGAGAAGTACTATGAGCAAAATTGATGCTGTAAAAAACGAACTAGTGAAAAACGATCTATTTTTTCACGATAGTGACAACAACTATGTTCGTTTGCTAGATACCCCAAATGTATGGGGCTTACCTTTTGGTCCTGAAATCATGCCACGCGCTTACGAGCGTCAGGCTGAATTTGAACGTGCTGTGGTTGAGATCATCCAAAAAGCCCGTTACCGCTGTGATCTATCATCACTAAACTGTCCAGATCCAGACTGGGGTAAGCCAATTTTGGGTGCGATTGATACCGCGCTATCAACAAAAATGGGACGTACAGAGCCAACGCAGTTCCGCTTCCTGTTTGGTCAAACACCACTTTACCCAATCTATAAGCCTGAAAACTTGGTTGATTTCCAAGATGCTTTAAAGCGCCTTGTTGAAGAGCGTTCTAAGTATTGGGAGGTTATGCCTGAATTTATCGTTGGTCGTTTTTACGAACGTGTTGCAGGTACTGAGCAATCACTACAGAAAAAGTTCCTACCGCCTGAACTTGTATCAAGTTATGGTACAAAGATGACATGGAACCACTCAAAAATCATTGCCGTTGACGGTGTAGAATCACTGTCTGGTGGTCATAACTTGAATATGGACTTATTCAGAAGTTACCCACCTGTTCACGATGTATCAGCGGTATATCATGGCGATGTAAGTTATGGCTCTCAACTGTACTTAAACAAGATGTGGGTGGCTGATACCTTCTTATTAACGAAAGAATCCTTTGATCTTGACACCATGACGTGGGTAAATCGTGATTCAGAACCTGACTTCCCATCAGATCCATTAGATAACGATGATGTACTTGATTACATGCGTGATCAGCAAGACAAGCTGCTACAAGTACATGAAACTCAAACACAGCCAGGCATTGATCCTAAGATCCCAAGCTTAGATCCATTACCACCTGTCTTTGCGATTAAAGATTTTGACCTGCGCTCTGTCTCTGATCTCAATACACCCGTGTTTGAAGATCGTATTGTTTACAACAGTTATGAGCAGTTAGAAAAATACAAAAATGCCAGCCGTACCCTAACCGTAGGTAAATACTGGACAGGCCCTAACCGCAGCACCGACTTCAAAATTGGCTCTGAGCTAATGAAGAAGAATCTGATCTTAAACGCTAAGAAAGTGCTTCGTATGTCACAACAAGACATTATCAGCGCATGGAAGAAAGACTGGCGCGATCACTCGGTTGCTCAATGGATCATTGAAGCACTGCTAAAAAATAAAGAGCTTGAAGTGCAATTAGTGGTTTCGCCTCTTGATGCTGGTGCTGGTGCATTAGGTGATCAGTACTCATTTGGCTCAGGTGCTGTACGTACCTATGGTTTATTAGAGTATTACATGACGCATGATGTTGATACTGATGAACTATTTGATGATAGTGACGGTCAACGTGCCGAAGCACTAACACGACTGTATGTTGCACCATTTACTTTCACAGATAAAATCCCAGACGGTGACTTTATTGAAGGTGAAACTTACAAGTGGCCAAAACTACCGCCAGAAGGTCGTACTGCAACCCTAAAACAAAAATCATTAGCGGAAGAGCCACCACATAACGGCATTATTGGTCACCCATTCTATGCAACGATTAACGCCAGCGGTTACTTCTATGATCGAGTGGGTAGTGCACCGGGCAACCATGCCAAAATTATGATTGTTGATGATGAAGTGTGCATTGTAGGTTCAGATAACCTTTACCCAGGCAACCTTTCAGAATTCAATAACTTAATGGAAGGTGATTTTGTGGATGAACTATTAACTGAGTACTGGAACCACTTATGGAAATACTCATCTCCACACGCTTATAACGGTAATAAATAATTCAACTAAAGTGGTCAGTTTAACTGGCCACTTGTTTTATCTCTTGTCTTATCTCCCCCAACCATATTAATTAAGAAGGAATTTAATCTAATATGAAAATTCCCACCGAATACCTGAAAAGTAAGATAAGAAAACATAAGAATTATCGTAGAATATCAGAGAAGCAAATTTTTACCTTAGCATTAATTATAACTCTCTCCTTTTTGAACACTTCTATCACCCACTACTTATCTATCAGTGTAGACACAAAAAAAGTGTTACATATTGAAGATATAGAATTGATCAATCTTTATA
>NZ_SSMG01000109.1 GCF_009873615.1 Photobacterium lucens | reverse complement strand
TATCATTAGTGAATAATTACTATTAAATACTCAATAAAAAATAACAGCACAAAATAACTTAAACATTTAAATTCTCAATTCAAAGAGATATAAGTCTTTGTTAAGTTTCTTTATTAAAATTCATTATAAAAAACGCAGCCATATAGCTGCGTTTTTAGTTAAGCGGCGACTAAACGTCTAATTTGCCATAGGCGTTTTCGCCAGTATGGGTGATTAATATTAGATACCGCCACCCCACGAGAGCTGGTGGCATTCACAAAACGTCCATGATCTAGGTAAACTCCCACATGGTGATGCCCACCGTCCGTTTTAAAGAAAACCAAATCACCGTAGTGAGCATTCTCTTTCTTCACTTTAAACCCAAGCTTAACTTGTTCTAGCGATGTTCTCGGTAGATGGATATGGAAAACTTCTGAGAAAACACGCCCTACAAACGCTGAACAATCAATGCCTCGATGAGTTGTACCACCATAACGGTATGGGGTGTGAGCCCAGTGCTCATAAGAGTGCCAAATCTTTGATTTAAAATGACTTGGAAGCCTAAAGTGCATTAATGATGACCACACCGAACGGTGATGTCCGTAATGCCCTTTTGTTGTGTAGTAATCAACAGGAACAACGTGTTTTAGTGGTACTTGGTGGTGATGAGTATGCTTTACTGCATGTTTATGAGCATAATGGTGAGAGACATGTTTAGTGGTATGCGTTACATGGTGATTGGATTCTTTTAATTCATGATGTTTCGCTTCTTTAACACGATGGTGATCATGTTTAGTCGATGCTGAAGTGTGCTTTTGATGATTTTCATGATGTGCCTTTTCAGGCTTATGTTCATGCTCACGTACTGTATGATGCGCATGACTTGTATGATGAGTGGCCTTAGCAACAGATTTATGAGATTGAACCTGATGATGTTCGTGTTTTTCAACGTGTTTATGTTTCGGTTCAGAAACGTGTTGTTGTTTATGGTGGTGAGTTTCTTTAACTGAATGCTTCTCGTGATGCTCAACTTTATGTTGTGTATGAGCTGAAGCTACTGTAGGTAACGCCATCATCGACATTAATAGCGTTGTTCTTATGGTTGTTTTTAATTTGTGGCGAGAAGAAAAAGACATTTTAATAAAAG
>NZ_SSMG01000108.1 GCF_009873615.1 Photobacterium lucens | reverse complement strand
ATGCTTTTAAAATATAAACAAAGCTAATATCTTTGCCAACTAAGCTTAAATCCAAATTTTATCCTATTATCCGTCATTTTTAATTCATTTAGCGTAATTTTCCATAAACTTGATGGGATCTTTTTTGCAATTGGAAAACGCTGATTGTAGATATTTTCAGCATTTTTAGCTTCCTCCATTTCAAGTAGTTTAACCTCGCCTGAAAATTGAACACCTTGGATATCATTAATGTCATCAGGCTCTGGTGCTATAGTTCCTGATATAAATTTATTACATATCATTAACTTACCATGTCTACTTTCAGGTGATGTCATAATATATAACGCCATTGTTTGTTTATCGAAAGCGTAATAACAATTGGCGCACCATAAGTTTGACTGAAAAGAAGCACATAAAGTTAGCAAATGATGCTGCTCTATAAATGTGGCTATGTGCGCTTGTTGATCCATGTTGTTAATTTTCCTTAAGGTCGATATGAAGTTAAATAGCGTCAGTTATTATCGGTTAAAGATATTTGATTATCGAATATCAAAGCGATCGAATGATGAATTTATCGATAATAAAAGAGCGAGATTCTTAACTTGTTGATTTTACATCGGAACGATGATCATGAGTGGCTAATTAACGGTACTTGTCAGATCAATTGGAAAGATGATCAAGGCAAGATCATTGAAAAATGTGATCAAAAAATACTTAAAAATCAATGTGGTTAGGATATCGATGAAAAGATGGGGTGCTTATCATTCATTGGCACATCGGAAGCATGATCAAGGATCTTTGTGCTCAAATGGCTATATCTTATAACTATAAGATTTAAAAGGATATTTAAAATAAAACAGTGATACTACAAACGATGATCTTTATCTTAATTAAGAACAACCTTTCCTTGATCATTGTTCAGAGAATTGTCTTATTGATTCATTACATATCTCACTAATGAGATA
>NZ_SSMG01000107.1 GCF_009873615.1 Photobacterium lucens | reverse complement strand
TAATTATTCTAATTTATATATTGCTTATTTCTTTTTTTTAATTTAATTATTGAAATATACATTAATGTAACATTCTTAAATGTAACAAAAAATATTCTTTCAGCGTATGTGTGATTCTCTATTGCGTTTTAAAACAATGGTTTAATATCTTGTTGTATTGGTTTTATCGTGGTGATTAATTTTGTTTGTTATGTGCTTGTTGTTTTTTGATTTATAAAATACACAAGCAAAGGGGAGAGGTTCTTTTTGCTGTCACTAAATAAAAATAACCGCAGTATAGTGGTATGAAATAGTGGCAATGCAATGACGATATATTTAAACATCAAACTTATATCGTTAAATAATATTGAGAGAAAACGATGTCTTCTAAATTCACAAAACTATCATTATCTGTCGCATTTGCTATTGCAAATGTTGCTGCCATTGGTGCTGCTAATGCTCACGGCTGGGCTGAATTCCCAAGTGCTCGTCAAAACACGTGCTACAACGATGGCGGTTATTGGTCAAATGCAATCCCGAATGCAGCATGTAAAGCTTCATACGATAAATCTGGTGTTGAGGCTTTCATTCAACGTAACGAAGTTGCGTCATTGAATCCTAATTACAATGATATCAATACTGTTAAAGCGAACATTAAAGATGGTCAACTATGTGCTGCAGGTATGCCTGGTAAAACGGGTCTAGATGTACCACATAAAGATTGGCAAAAAACGGAAATCGTTCTTGATGCAAATGGTGAGTTCGATTTTGTATGGACGGCAACAGCACCACATAACCCATCTTTCTGGGAATTTTACCTAACCAAACCAGGTCACGATTTTACCCAGCCTTTAAACTGGGATGATCTAGAATTAGTTCATACGGTAGGTAATGTGATGCCAAATGCTGGTTCGCCTTACAAAACGTACAATTTTAAAGTGAAGCTACCAACTGATCGCTCTGGCGATGCAATTCTTTATACACGTTGGCAGCGTATTGACCCTGTGGGTGAAGGCTTCTACAACTGTAGTGATATCACCATTAAGCAATCAGGTAATGGCGGTGAAGTAACACCTCCACCAGTTGTTGATGGTGATATGAACGCAATCCCAGGTTACTTTGTACCTGCGGGTTACCAAACACCAGCTGTAGGTGACATTGTACGTTTCCGTCTAATGGCACCAGTAACAGGTGCGGAAGTGTTTGATCATCGTTTAGAGATCACTGCTGCTAATCAGGCTACATGGGTAGAAACACTAGCAACTGAACTAAATGCATTAGATTCAGAAAAACTATTCGTAGGTGTTTGGAACCAAGCCGCAGCTCAATATGAGTTTTATGCGTCAAATATTCATGCAAACCAAGTTTGGGTGTCTGAGAAAGATTACGCGTTTGCTGTAAGTACAATTAAAGCGTTAGAGCCAATTCCACCTCAACCACCAGTTGATCCTGAAGAGCCAGAAACAGAATTACCTGAAGGTAGCTGGAGCAAAACGGCTGTTTACAATGCTGGCGATGTGGTAACTCACCTGAGTAAAACATGGAAAGCGGGTTGGTGGACACAAGGTGAAGAGCCAAGTAAAGCTGAAGTGTGGAAGCAAGTACTAGCTGAAGGTGAAACACCAGAAGTAGGCGGTTGGTCTGCAACTAATGTTTACTATGAAAACGACGTAGTGACTCACAACGGCGATAGCTGGAAAGCAGGTTGGTACACGAAAGGTGAAGAGCCTGGAACAACAGGTGAATGGGGCGTATGGCGTAAGCTGTAATCACTTCTATCTTTAGCCTAAATAAAGCCTGTGGAAACTGAAGTGACCCCCAATAGTTGGACACCAATTATTGGGGGTCTTTTATGTCCAAATATAGTCGAGAGTTAAAATG
>NZ_SSMG01000106.1 GCF_009873615.1 Photobacterium lucens | reverse complement strand
TGTTTTTTGTAATGTTAAAACAGAAAAATGATGTGACATTCTTCACAAATGCAATTGCGATTATTTAGCTTGATAGAAAACTAGACGTATAGTCGTAACGACAAGGATTAATGATTGATGTTACGTTCCTACCTAAGGATAGTTATGGAAACAGTACTTAATACATCAGAGCAAGAACTAATCATATTTGATTATACGCATTTTCTCTCTCTTCTATGCCGCCAGAAATGGACGTTTATTGATTTTATTCAAAGCCTTGTGCCGTCTTTTGAGATGAATATCACTACCAATATTTCATCGAAAATAAGCCCAGCAGAAAAGCTACATAAAGAAGCGTTAAAGGTACTTTCAAGTAGCGCAAGTGATACACAGAATATTATTCGTTTATTATTTTTATCACGAAATGAAGGTATCCAATGTTTTGTGCTGCTATTACCATTCGCCTTGGAATCTGAGCAAATCAATTTAATTGAAAGAAAAGGGAAATGTACAATAGAAAAACAAAATGAAAATGGAGAAAGATTACTCATTAAACTTGAATGAGTGTATTTACAAAGAAGGTGCAAAAATACACCTTCTTTGCTCACAATTAATTACCAGAATAGCCAAGCAAACAGTGTTAAGAACACAATACATAGAATATTTAAGTAAATACCAATTCGCATCATTTCCTGCTGCTTGATATGTCCGGTACTAAATACGATCGCATTTGGTGGTGTCGCAACGGGTAGCATAAATGCACACGATGCAGCGATTGCAATTAATGCCGATAAAATCACAGGCGATACTCCTAGCGCTTCTGCAACGGTTGCAAAAACAGGAATAAGTAGCGCTGCACTTGCGGTGTTACTAGCAAACTCAGTTAAGAAAACGACAAAGATCGCTACTATAAAGATAGTCAGCAATAACCCGGCTTGGTTGAGAAATCCACTCAGTTCTTGAGCGAGAAAAACACTGGTGCCTGTCGCTTTTAATACGTTACTTAAACAAATACCCCCACCAAATAAGATAAGTACACCCCAGTCGGTTGATTTTTGAATATCTTTCCATTCCACGACTCGTGAAGCACACAATAATACAATGGCACTTAGCGCAACAACGCTGTCAAACTTTGCAAAGCCACCTAAATAAGCATTAATTGGTTTACTGAAGATCCAACATGTAACGGTCAATAAAAAGATAGCGAGTGTAAGTAGTTTGCCGTTTGTCCATGTAATAGGGGTATGATCGATTTCAAACTGATGGTCTAGGTTGGGTTTTAATAATACATATAATAATCCAACGGTAAGAGGTAACAGTAGTAAGCTAACAGGTACACCAAATGCCATCCATTCAGTAAAGTTAAGTCCAGCTTCTGCTGCTGCAATTGCATTGGGTGGACTACCGACAATCGTTGCAATACCGCCAATACTGGCACAGTAAGCAATACCCAATAAGGTAAAGACATAAGTACTGTGTCCTGTTTTATTGTTTACTTTACTTAATACGCCAAGCACTAATGGCAACATCATCGCTGTTGTGGCGGTATTGCTGATCCACATTGAAAGGCCAGCAGTAACACCAAATAACATTAAGACTGCGACAGACATTTTCCCTTTAGCTGCAACTAGTACTTTATCTGCAATTACTTGATCTAATTGTTGTTTATGCAGAGCTGCTGCAAGTGCAAATCCACCTAAAAATAGAAAAATAATAGGGTTGGAGAAATTCGCTAATGCTTGCGGTGTTTTAAAAATACCAAAAAATATCGCGAGTAATGGAACAAGAATGGCGGTTACGCTGACGTGTAATGCTTCAGTTAACCAAAGTACGGCGATAAAGCTCAGAATACTGAGACCGAGATTGATATTTTCCTCAAAAGGTAGGGTGTTAAGTAGGGTAGCAAACAAGAGTATGTCTGCAATGATAATGAGACTGTTACGATTTAAGAGCCATTGCCTTATTGTTATTGTTAGTGCAGTCATAGCCATTCTCCGATAGTAAAAAGCACTTTAAAATGAGCATCAAATTGCGTAAACACTATAAGAGTAAGTGGTTAATAAGTGTGTGATTAATGTATATAAATGGTTAATTTTTGTTGAGAAATAAAAGTGTAATGGTTATGCCGATTGATGTTGAGATGTAGCATTTAAACCAATGGATAATAATAAAATTATTATCTTATTAATGCATATTTACGATACATGCTCATTTTCTACTTTGATCTTTAAAATAAATCACTACGTAATTTATTAACTTATTGTTATTAATGGTAATAAGTTAACCCTGTAAAAAATTTGTGGTGCAAATAAAGTTTTATTGCCCTAGTTGAATATGATACTGTTTAGTGACAAAAAGTTGACGTTAAAGTCTCGTAAAAATGGCGCTAAGAATATGGCTAGGAAGCAAACAATCAGTAAAAGTGTAAAGCTTAATAAAAAGATTAAAGCGGATGCATTGCAGCATATAAAAACGGTTAAAAATCGGTTTATATCGACAATGAACACGAAAAAGGAATAGTAAAAAGCCAGCACTAAGCTGGCTTTGTTATGTTATGGGGAATTTAATTTTGGCTTGGTGTTGCGCTAGAAGTACTGCTACTGGCTGATGGTGCTAATGGAGCAACTGAGGTGATTGATGATGTTGGCTCAGAAACATTCTCAACTGGATCTTCAGGCTTCACAATGGGTACTTTGGGGCCTAAGAACTTTGGCTGAACATTTAGAATAAACAGATCACTCATCGCTTTTACTCGAGCTAATACTTCTCGAATACGGATCTTTAGCTGGGCTGTACCGTTAGGTTCATGAACAGCTAGGCATATCGCTTTAATTTTGTAACTGTCAGCAATAAACAGCGCACGTTCGCAATGAAATTGTTGAGTAATAATTGTGAAGTTATCGGCATCGAATACTTCTTTTGCACGCACAACAGAATCAAGCGTACGAAAGCCTGCATAATCTAATGCGATTTTATCATCAGGAATACCTGCTTTTAACAAGTCACGTTTCATTGTCCATGGCTCGTTATATGAGCGATGGGCGTTATCGCCACTTAATAAGAAGTAATCAATTTTACCTTGTTTGTATAAATCAAGGGCTGCCGTAATACGGTATTCATAATACGGGTTTAATGTTTTAGCTATATATTTACTTGTTCCAAGAACCAAGCCGACAGAATGCTTAGGTACCGCAGAGATATCATGATAAATACGATCGGATGTACGGGCTGATATCCAGCGATCTAATAACAGTAGTGATGAGACAAATAAGATACAGATAACTGCAGAGATACGGATCAAATTTAGCAGTTTCATAATCATCCAAAAAATACAAAGTTCCTGATATTTATCTTACCTTAATCAATCAATAAAATGTCTATTAATTAAGAGTCTAATGTCTGCGTTTTGTCATTTTATAGTGCTGTCGTTTAAATAATATTCAACGAAAACAAGTAATAAAACGCATCGCTGTTTTTATAGTCAAAAAAAGAGGTACCGATATTGGCACCTCTAATTATTACGAACGATAAATTAGAATGATGTACGTTTATAGCGACGGTATTCTGATTTCCAGAAATTCGCGTCAATCTTCTCACGAATACGCTCATCTGAATTTTTCGGCGCTTTATGTTGCTCTACTGCTTTTTTCGCAACAGCAAAAGCAATCTTACGTGATACTTTCTGAATATCTTCTAATGGTGGAAGAAGAGGGCCGTGACCGTGGATTGCAAGTGGTGAACATTCCGCTAGTGCTCGGCTACTTTCCATCAACATTTCATTGGTTACACGACGTGCATTAACAGAAAGTACACCTAAACCAATACCTGGGAAAATGTAGCTGTTATTACATTGTGCGATTGGGTAAGTTTTGCCTTCGTAAATCACAGGATCAAATGGTGAACCAGTTGCTACGAGTGCATTACCATCTGTCCAGCGGATCAAATCAAACGGTGTTGCTTCAACACGACTAGTTGGGTTTGATAGTGGGAAAATGATCGGACGCTCACAGTGTGCGTACATTTCACGGATCACTTCTTCGCTGAATAATCCTGGAACGCCAGAAACACCAATTAAGATGGTTGGTTTAGCATTACGCATAACATCAAGCAGTGAAATGTTATTGTCAGCCACATCCCATTCAGCTAGTTGTTCTTTCTTCTGAACCAGTGCCTGCTGGAAGTTAAGTAGATTTGGCATTTCATCGATCAATAAGCCCCAACGGTCAACCATGAAGACTTGGCTGCGAGCTTGTGCATCAGAGATGCCTTCAGACACCATTTGGGCAATAATTGCTTCAGCAATACCACAACCTGCAGAGCCTGCGCCAAGGAAAGTGACACGCTGTTCAGACAGTTTACTGCCAGCCGCTTTACATGCTGCAAGTAGAGAGCCAACAGTTACTGCTGCTGTACCTTGAATGTCATCGTTAAAGCAACAAACTTTGTCTTTGTAACGCTCTAGTAATGGCATTGCATTCTTTTGAGCAAAGTCTTCAAATTGGATTAATGCTTCAGGCCAACGTTGCTTAACGGCTTGGATAAACTCGTCAACGAATGCATCGTATTCTTTACCGGTAATACGGGTATGACGCCAGCCCATGTACATAGGATCAGAAAGACGTTGTGGGTTGTTGGTACCTACATCAAGTACAACAGGTAAAGTGTAAGCAGGGCTAATACCACCACAAGCGGTGTATAGCGATAGCTTACCAATTGGAATACCCATACCACCGATACCTTGGTCACCTAAACCAAGAATACGTTCGCCATCAGTGACAACGATAACTTTTACGTTTTGACGTGAAGCATTGTTTAGCATGTCTTCAATACGATCACGGTTCGGGTAAGAGATAAACAGACCACGACCACGACGGTAGATATTTGAGAAATCTTCACATGCAGAGCCAACCGTTGGAGTGTAGATAATTGGCATCATTTCAGTGATGTGGTTTTCAACTAAACGGTAGAACAGTGTTTCGTTAGTATCTTGGATATTACGTAGATAGATGTGCTTATCCATGTCGTTATCAAACTTAAGGTATTGTTGATAAGCACGTTCAGTTTGTTCTTCGATTGATTCAATAGCTTCAGGAAGAAGCCCTTCAAGGTTAAAGAACATACGTTCTTCGACAGAGAATGCACTACCTTTGTTGAGAAGTGGTGTTTCAAGCAGTGCAGGACCTGCATAGGGGATATATAAAGGTCTTTTATCGTTGTTCATGCAAATAACTCTGTAGCTAGAAGGATAAAGGAGAAAACAAGCGATGGTTTTCAATCAGGTGCTAATGCTAGAACTTCGAGGATAAGAATACAAAGGGTATGATCACTTATTTAGATAAAGCGGCAGAATTTTTTTAGTATTTTTTGATTATTGGCTTATCGTTCGAGTTATTTACTGGAAATGATTACAACGGCTAGTGTTTCGTTTTAATGTCAGTTGTCTGGCAGGTATTAAAAAGCCATGCGGCATAACACAGCATGGCTTCATCAATTGAGCTAAAAATAAACGAATGGTCGTTATTCGTTTATTTTAAATTAATAGTGCCAAGGGAACTTACTGAACTCTTGGTCACGTTTTTCTAGGAATGCATCACGACCTTCTTGTGCTTCGGCAGTACCGTAAGCTAGGCGAGTGGCTTCACCAGCAAACAGTTGCTGACCAACCAAACCATCATCTGGTAAGTTGAAACCGTACTTCAGCATACGCATTGCTGTTGGTGACTTACTGTTGATTTCTTTACCCCAACGAAGTGCCTCTTCTTCTAGTTCAAAGTGATCAACAACCTTGTTTACCATGCCCATTTCGTAAGCTTCTTGTGCGCTGTAGTTAAAACCACAGAAGAAGATTTCACGAGCACGTTTTTGGCCGATCATTTTCGCTAGGTATGCCGAGCCGTAACCTGAGTCGAATGATGCAACATCAGGATCGGTTTGCTTAAATACCGCATGCTCTTTTGATGCAAGAGTTAAATCACACACAACGTGTAGGCTATGACCACCACCAACAGCCCAACCAGGCACGACTGCGATAACAACTTTAGGCATGAAGCGGATCAGACGTTGAACTTCAAGAATATGAAGACGACCCATACGTGCAACATCAGCGGTACCTGCTTCTTCACCTTCATATTTGTAACCATCTTTACCACGGATACGCTGATCACCACCTGATGAGAATGACCATTGACCTTTGTGAGAAGGACCATTACCTGTTAACAGTACACAACCTACATCAGACCATTGGCGCGCGTGATCTAATGCAGTGAATAGCTCGTCAACTGTTTTAGGGCGAAATGCATTCAAGCAATCAGGACGATTAATCGCGATACGTACTGTTGGCTGATTTTTCGCGCGGTGGTAAGTAATATCTTCGAAATCAAAGCCTTCAACTTCGTCCCAAAGCTCAGGATTAAAAATGGTTTTCGTTGTCATGTGGCGTAGCCTCCATAAGTTAATGATGTAAGGCTAGGGAGTTATATCAAAAAGTCAATTTTTCGATGAAATAACCTTAACTAACCATCGAAAAAGAACGTAAGTTGGTGACAGATTAGACAATTATAAAACTTGTGTTATTTCATCATTGATCAAATGGCTTTTTCTCCTGACAACAAAACAAAATCTTGCCAAAATGAACCCGAATTCACTACTCACAGACGCATTATGTTGAAAGTATTACCAATCGATAGTATCGAGCAGCCATTTAAAACCTTATTACGTAACGATCATATTGTGGTTGAAGCAGAAACGGGCTCGGGAAAGTCAACACGCTTACCATTATGGGCATCATCCCAAGGCAAAGTGCTGGTGGTTGAGCCTCGTCGCGTGGCTTGTACTTCATTGGCTGAATATTTAGCAACAGATGAAGCGAATCCTGAACAGATATCAGTGGGTTATGCGATCCGTTTTGAGCAACATTTTGATGAAAATACCCAAATCATATTTGCAACACCTGGTGTGGCACTACGTTGGTTAAGCGAAGGTTTGTTAGCTGATTTCACCACAGTGATCATTGATGAATTCCATGAAAGGCGTTGGGATACCGACTTATTACTGGCTTTGTTAAAACAGCAACAATCTCACCGTTTAGTGATCACCTCTGCAACCATTGATAGTCAGCGATTAGTTGATTATTTATCGGCAAAGCATCTGCATGCTAAAGGGCGTAACTTTGCCGTTACTGTGATTAATCAAGCAGCAGACAGTCGTGATATGCCTGATATTATGAATATCGACAAGCGCATTTCTCGTATGGTGAGTGAGCATATTGATACTCAGCAAGATATTTTGATTTTCTTACCGGGTCGAAAAGAAATTTCAGCCACTCAAAGCGCGTTGAAACAAGCGTTTAGTGAACAAGTTACTGCTGGGCTGTTAGATATTATTCCATTGCATGCGTCAGTAAACGATGATGAACGTAAACGTGCTTTAACCGAAAGTGATAAGCAACGTATTATTGTTGCAACCAATGTAGCTGAAACGTCAGTGACTATTCCCGGTGTCACTTTGATCATTGATTCTGGATTAGAGCGCCGTACCCACCAGCGTAATGGACGTACGGTTTTAGCGCTACATGCCATATCAAAAGCCAGTTCAGAGCAGCGAAAAGGGCGAGCAGGGCGTGTGACTGACGGGATGTGTATTCGTCTGTATGGCAAAGCAGCAGCTCTTGAGTTAATTACTCCGCCAGAACTTCAACGTGAAGAGCTGGTGGAAGCTTATCTCGCCTCACTTTGTTGTGGGGCTAAATTTAGCCAATTGCCATTTATTGATCCATTGCCAGAGAAAACCCTTACTGCTGCAAAACAAGCGTTATTAGCAATGCAAGCAATGACAGAAGATGAGGTTATTACAGATTATGGGCGTTGTTTGTATCAGCTACCGATAGATACCCTGTTTGCTCACCTTATTACGGCAATGGCAACACGAGCTGATAAAGAAGCGATGGTGGATTTAGCAGCTGCGCTGTCTATTCCGCAGCGTTTATGGCAACCGCCAAAAAATGAAGAAACACAAGAAAAGCTAAACAAATGGCTAGGTAATAGTTTTTGTGATGCTAGCGCTTTGATCAAGATCGTGAGATCTGAAGCGTTACCAGAATGGCTAACGGTTGATGACAATATGCTTGCCGAAGCGCGATTACTGTCAGTTCAAATGCGTGAAATTCTTGAATTACCCGATCTCACCGTGGCAAGTCGATTTAAGCGTGAACAATGGCAAAATGCGGTGATTAATGCAGTACCAGAACTGGTTTTTGTTCGTCGTGAAAAACGACAGCAAGCCATGAGTAATGGTATCGTAGAAGTAAATAGTGCCAAAGATTCACTGATTGATTGTAAAGTCGAGGACAACCAACTATCTCAAGCGATGTTGGTGTTTGATCAATTTGCTTTACCGGGGCGAGGTGTAAAACAAAACCGTATTTTGGCGACGTGCTGTTCACCTGTGACAATGTCACAAATAGTTGATGCTGATCTTGGGGATATTGTGCAAGGCGATACCGTTGAGCAAACAGATGGTTCTTTTAAAACGGCTATGCAACGTATTTACGCTGGGCGTGTTATTGATACAGCGTGGACACAACCAGAAGGTCAATCAGCACGATCTGCGATTATCGAGATGCTATTTGCTGGTGAAGTTATGCCTGAACTTGCTCCGCGAATTGTTGCGGATATTTCACAGTGGAATTTGTACTTGGCACTAGGGCTATATAACGCTGATTTTGTGAAACGTCAGCCTGAGCCTGTTGATATTACTCAGTGGCTAACAGATCAAATTGATGATTTAGGCATTGAACATATTGATGACTTAGCGTTATTCGAGCCTAGTGACTTTCTCTTTGATGGGATCCCTGAGTGGGAGAGACAAGAGTTTGATGAGCTGTACCCAAGGGAAGTCAAACTGACAGATTTAGTGATGGCGATTGAATACGATATTCCACGCAAGTTGGTAGTAGCTAATCATATTCAAGGAAGTCGTAAAGCGGATCCGAAACGCTGGGAGTTGCCACGTTGGCAAGGCTGGCGGATCAAATATAAAAAAGCCAGTCGTGTGATTGATATTAAATAAGTTAATCCGTAATGATGATGCCATCGCGTGTGGTTTCGATAATTGTTTGATAGAACAACAGGTTGGCATTGTTGTCGTACGCTTGGATCAAAATATGTTTCATTGTGCCTGTAACTCTAATAGTGCCGTTAAAATTGCCATTTAGTATGCTGCCTGAGACTAACAAACTGCCTGCTATCGGTGAAATATCACCATTTTCAAATTCGGTAAAGTCAGAGTAGATCGTGAGCTTTAGGATAGCTTTTGTTGTTAAGTCGATTTTGATGTTCATATCGTAAGAGGTATTTAAATCAAAATCGTCAGGAATATCGAGATCACCAAAGTCATTATCGTTGTTGTCATCTGAACGTGGTGGTGTAGGATTTTCAGGTTCAGGTTCAGGTTCAGGTTCAGGTTCAGGTTCAGGTTCAGGTTCAGGTTCAGGTTCAGGTTCAGGCGGAATAACGGGATCTTGAGTCTCCGGAACTACAATGGCTACTTCGTCTTCGATGTTTGCCTGTGAGCTGTTAGAGCTGTCATTAGTCTCTGAATCAGTATCTGGAATAGAAGGTAGCTGAACAGGGGATTCTGATATTTCAGCGCCATTAGTATTATCTGGTTGAACAAGGTCTGTAGTCTGAGGCTGATTTGTTTGTGTTGAATCGCTTTTACAGCCAAGTAAAAGTATGTTGAAAGTTAAGCTAATAGTCAGAAGCGTAATGGTTTTCATGGTTAAAAGAAAATCGGCTTATTACTGATTCTTTCTAATTGAAAGTGTATAAGCCGATTTCTATTATTTCCTGTTAGTTGCTAATAGTAATACCGTCTGCATTAACGCTCACAACTGTTTGGAAAGGTTCTTTATTTGGGTCTTTATACCATGCCTCAATCAGTACATTTTTCAATGTCCCGGTTGCTGCAATGACACCATTAAAGTCGCCATTAGCGATTTGCCCTGAGATGATCTTACTACCTGCAATCGGTGTAATAGAGCCATCATCCGCTACTGTAAAGTCACCGTATACGCTTAAGCTCATTGGCTCTGTGGTATCCAGATCAATACTGATAGGCATATCGTAAGTTGTACTTAAGTCGAAATCATCAGGGATAACCAAATCCTCGAATTTCGCTGTGCTGTCACCTGCATCTCCAGTACCACCTGTTACCTGATCATCGACATTTTGATCAGGATTAGGCACGGCTTGCTGCGGTGTGTCTGTGTTGGTGTTGCCATCATCACCACCGCCACCACCACAACCAAATAATAGAGCGGCAGTAAAAAGTGTTAGGTATAAACTTTTCATTTTTAATACTCCTCTCCATTATTCAAAGAGTTTGCTGACAACGGCATTTGCACGTAGATACCAGTCGGTATTACTTACACCACCAGATGTTGCGAAAGTTTCAAGATCAGGGTAAGCCGTTAGGATATTAGTACCTTCATTTGGGTGATCCCATGGGGTATCAACTACAATGGCCCAAGGAACACCATTAGCGTTGTGGTAAGTGTCACAGTTAACTCCCGGACAATCACCATCTACGTAAACAGATGTGTCATCGTCAGTACCAAAGTAGGTGGTATTGGCTTTACTAGTGACATCATAGTTTTTCAAGTGGATTTCAACTGCACGACCATCTGTTGCTCGCGTACCGTCACCATGGTCGATTCCTGGTGTACCGAAGATAAATGGATTCAACGGCATGCTTGGCGCACTTGCTGAAGTAATAGGAGTGGTGAATGGAATACTTGCTTCAAATTGGAATTGATCGACTGCGTCGCTTGAACAGCCTGTCCATACACGATAGTACGCACCTAAACCACCTGAACAAGCAGGTGCTGAAATCTCATTTTTTAGGTTTTCAGAAATAATCACTACGGCATCAGTCGTACCGGATTCTAGAATTTGCGTAAAATGTTTAGTTACGCCGTTAACGACGAGTTTCGTTCTTGATGAATCTACAGCACCGGTTGCTATACCATCAATCTTCACGGCAAAGCCGTTAGCGAAGTCCGCACCATATGCACGTAAATTACCGTAGATATCGTAACGTAATATATCACCATTGGTATCTGTAACTTTATCTACACGGTAGTACATCGCAACATCGTTGAAGTCGAAGTCACCTTGTTGTGGCCAGTCATCTTCATACACTAGGGTTACCCAAGAGTTGGATGATGGGTACCAGTTATGCGTTACTGCTTGCGCATCGACTGTGATCTGATGATCCTCTACCTCACCGTAGGAAACACCACCATAAGAGAGTGCTCCAGCATCTTTTGCTATACGGAAACGCGCCCAAATTTGCCCTGTACTTGCATCATCAGGTACACGAACTTTAAGCATATGCGTTGCTGGTGTTACACCGTCACCACCATTGAGTAGAAGATCCGTAATAGTATGCTCGGTAGATTCATCAAACACACCATTGTTATTCCAGTCAATCCAGACATTGACATAACCAGGGGCAGAACCACCGACTAGAACTTGAATTAGTGCATCTGAACCTTGTTTGAAGTTCGCTGGGAATGAAATACCATCCTCATCATTTGGTGTGCCATCGGCATCATCCGAACTTGGTGAAACTAAAGCATCACCTTCTGTATCGATTTCACTACCGAAGAAGTAGTTGACTTCTGATACGTTGTAGTGACGCGCACCATTGGCTGCAAGAGAAGTTTTATAGGTATCAGGTGCATCACCAAAGTCAGTATTTGCTGCCAGAATAGGTGCATTAGCACAACGAGCACCATCATTGGTACCAGAAACTGGGCCTGCTGAATATTGAACTGCGGTAGCATCAATACTTGCTAGGTTACTGATATCAATTTGGAACACTAAACCATCTTGGTTTCGGCTGAGGTACAAATAACCATTGGCATCAAAATATTGTGCACCGAAGGTTGAAGAACCGGTAATGCCTGTGTCACCAATTTCAGTGAAGGTTGCTGACGAGTTATAGTTGCTGATCTCATAGAGTTTCTTACTACTATTATCAACAGCAAATAATCGACCAGAACCATCTGGATGGAACGCCATATCAGTAAGGCCGAGAGATGCATTACCACCGGTCATCACTTGTGTTGCCACCAAGGTGGTTAAGTCGATCTCGTACATACCTGTACCAGATTTGTAGACGTAGTATTTGTTATTGAACACATCACCCGTTGGGAAGGTGGTTGAACCGGGTAGACCTGTAACGGAGACGTTTTCATGTTGGAAAAGTTGATTGACACGAACAACTGTAAAGTTGGTGTTATCAAAACCATAAATGTAGTCATCTGTTTCGTTATAACCTACCGCATTAATAGAGGAGGTCATTGGATCAGAAGCTTGATAGAAACCAGATGATAAATCTACTTTATATACCGTTGATGGATTACCTTGGAATAGGAATGCATCACTAGGACACCCACCATTATCGGTAAATGGGTGCGGTATTATGCTGTATGCCGAGGTAGAAACTAAGGCTAACGAGCATGCTAGTAAAGAGTGTCGTAAACACTTCATATCTTTGCCTCACTCAGTTAAAAATACTCATGGACATTCATTGCGTCGTTCATCATTGACAAAATGTACAAGTTTCAAGCCAACAAATATTTAATAAGGCAGTAATGTAAGTGTTTATAACTATATGAA
>NZ_SSMG01000105.1 GCF_009873615.1 Photobacterium lucens | reverse complement strand
ATGTTAATTGATAATTTTGTGTTTTATGAAATTTAGGGGTTTTATTTTTAATATGGTATGAAAACGTAACTTAACTTTTTTCTGAAATACTGTTTGAATGATAAATATAATAGGGAGAATGACATTTAATACATTCATATATGGATTAGATATCAGAGGAAGAAACTTGTACTAAATTCTTAAAATCATAGGCTTCAATCAGTTTGTCTCTGTTGTTCATTTATGTAAGCGCAATGTCATGCATCATATGCTGTAGATTGTAGTCATGGCTGTTATCAGTATCACTAAAGACGTACTTTCTGGACCAAACATCAAAGCAGTGTACCTATTGGTGTACCCATAAATAAAAGATGTTACTGGACACCTTAGAACCTTACAGATACAAGAGAGCCCGCTAAGTCAGTAACCTAGCGGGCTCTCTGGACGTCCTAGGACGTCTTCGTATACGAATTTGGTGGGCTGGCGTCATCTGAATTTGGTTTTTATCTTTTTGTTTTTATATAACTTATCTCGGTTTGATTTTCACTGGTGTACCCTAAGATGTACCTATTTATTTCTGTTGTCGGAAATTAGCTTATAATAATTATGTTTTTGAGAAAAAATCGACATTATCAATGTTTATACTGAGTAAGCTTATTATATTGCGTATAAACTACTTTTAAGTTTTGATTGTGATAACTCAATACTAACTTGGCTTCTGAGAGTAAACTTGTGAGATACAAGTTATTCCGATCTGACTAGTTTAGAGTAATATTCCATGTTTATCGGATACCATGGAATTCAGGCACTGCTATTTTTATTTACCATTCTTAGTGAAATGTTTTTATTTCGTTTTAATGCTTGTTTTTGAAACTACTTTTGATTGGCTGTGATTTATAGTTCAAAACTGTTCAGCTTACATGCTACTTCAACTGCGTTTGACACAAAATCGATATGTACTTACTTAAACTTTATATATAAATCAGCCAGTTAACTTGGGTTGTAAAATCCAACTGTGATCAAAACTACCATTTTACAACCCAACTCAGCACTCTACTCAAGCTAGTTACTATCGCCAATCGCCAATCTCAACTGCGTTTGAGATAAGATCGATATGTACTTACTCAAACTTTATATTTATAAATCAGCTGGTTAACTTGGGTTGTAAAATCCAACTGTGATCAAAACCACCATTTTACAACCCAACTCAGCACTCTACTCAAGCTGGTTACTATCGCCAAGCGCCAATCTCAACTGCGTTTGAGACAAGAACGATATGTACTTACTCAAACTTTATATCTATAAATCAGTTTTTTAACTTGGATTGTAAAATCCAACTGTGATCAAAACCGCTATTTTACAACCCAACTTAGCACGTTTCTCACGCTGGTTACTATCACCAAGCACCGATCTCAACTGCGTTTGAGACAAAATCGATATGTACTTACTCATACTTTATACTTATAAATCAGACAGTTAGTTTGGGTTGTAAAGTCCAACTGTGATCAAAAACCGCTATTTTACAACCCAACTCAGCACGCTGGTTACTATCACCAAGCACCGTTCTCAACAGCGTTTGAGACAAAATCGATATGTACTTACTCAAACTTTATATATAAATCAGCCAGTTAGTTTGGGTTGTAAAGTCCAACTGTGATCAAAACCACTATTTTACAACCCAACTCAGCACGCTTATCACGCTGGTTACTATCACCAAGCACCGTTCTCAACTGCGTTTGAGACAAAATCGATATGTACTTACTCAAACTTTATACATATAAATCAGCCAGTTAGTTTGGGTTGTAAAGTCCAACTGTGATCAAAACCGCTATTTTACAACCCAACTTTTACAACCCAACTCAGCACGCTTATCACACTGGTTACTATCACCAAGCACCGTTCTCAACTGCGTTTGAGACAAAATTGATATGTACTTACTCAAATTTAGTGATTATAAATCAATAGTTTAAATTAGGTTTTGAAACCCAACTGTGATGCAAACATACATTTAGTAACCCAAGTTTAGCAACCCAAACTGGTACTTCACTCAGTCTGTTCGCTAACAACCACCATCTATCTCAACTGCAAGTGGAACTAGATATTGATCAGGTACAAAAATTACAACCTTTATAAACAATGAGTTAAGTTGGGTTGCTAAATTGAACTGTGATAAGAAACCACATTTAGCACCCCAAAAAGGAATTAAGAATCTACAACTTAGACAAGTGTCCTTTATTAATAACTCAACCCTTTTAAAACATTGCCTTTATCGGCGATTTCAAATTTATTTTTTATTACATGTATTTATTAAACTCATTGGCTAAATGAGGTAGGGTTTTCTGGTATTAAGTACTCTGTTCGGAGATTTTTTTGGCTTTAGCGATAATTTTATTTTGAATATCACAAACTGTTATCATTATATCTTTATATATTTTCTCTTTTTCTTCTTGAGACGTATTTTTTACAAAGTTAGATAATGGTGTCGATGTAAGTTTATTTACTATATTTTTTTTCATAACACCCTCTTATTAAAGTGATTTTTAAACTGGAATAACTAAAATTCAGTTTAGGATATTTAACTTTATTAGCTAGTGTACATTTTTTATTTTGCTCTCAAAAAAAAACGCACATATTCCGTTCTTTTAGATGTTAATTTGAACTAGCTAAGCCGATATATTTAATCTATCACAAGGAATATAATTATGATGATAAATCAGAGACCATCAAAGATTTTACGATTACCAGAGGTCAAAGATAAGGTGGGCCTATCTAGAAGTAGTATTTATGCATTAATGACCAAAGGTGAATTTCCACTATCTGTTCGTTTGGGTGAGCGATCAGTTGGTTGGTTTGAAGATAAAATTGATCAGTGGTTATTAGAGCGAGAAAATAAAAGAAAGAATAAATAATATGGATTTTTTCTTTCTAAATTTTAAAAGCCTTTGA
>NZ_SSMG01000104.1 GCF_009873615.1 Photobacterium lucens | reverse complement strand
ATTTAATACTTATGCTGGATGCATAAATTGTATAAATAGTCTTGATTGCAGCATGGAAGATTGAATAGTGGTTTCTACTGATAACTTTGGTTCAGAGGTGATGGTCGACAGTGATATCGTCGATAGCCGAATCTTCTCTGAGCATGATTATATTATTCTTCGTTCTTACGAAGCTGTCGTTGATGGTTTAGCTGCACTGATTGGTCCGTTTTGTGAAATCGTGCTGCACTCATTAGCCGATCTTAATACCTCAGCAATTAAAATCGCTAATGGTGAGAATACAGGTCGTAAAGTTGGCTCGCCAATTACTGATCTTGCATTGCGCATGTTACGTGATATTGAAGGTTCTGAACGTAACTTTTCTCGCGCTTATTTTACCCGTGCTAAAGGTGGTGATTTAATGAAATCGATCACCATTGCAATCCGAAACGGTGATAACAACATCATCGGTCTATTGTGCATTAACGTTAACTTAGATGCGCCATTTTCACAGATCCTACAATCGTTTATGCCAACAGATGAAGCTAAACAAGCGGCATCTAGCGTTAACTTTGCTAGTGACGTTGATGAACTTGTTGATCAAACTGTTGAGCGTACTATCGAAGAGATTAATGCCGATAAGAATGTATCGAACAATGCGAAAAACCGTCAAATTGTGATGGAGCTGTTTGATAAAGGCATCTTCGATATTAAAGATGCCATCAACCGTGTTGCAGATCGTCTAAATATTTCAAAGCACACTGTGTACTTGTATATCCGTCAGCGTAAAACAGAGGACGGTGAGAAGTGAGTTTAACTTACGCTATCGTGGTAAATGGCCCCGTTTATGGCAGTCAAACGTCGCGTTCTGCATACCAATTTGCACAAGCGCTAATAGAGGAAGGGCACAAACTGCAACGTGTTTTCTTCTATCAAGATGGTGTGCAAAATGGTTCAGCGTTAACAGCACCAGCTTCAGATGAATTTGACTTAGTTGCAGCATGGCAGCAATTGGGTAAAACGCATCAAGTTGAATTACAAACGTGTGTTGCAGCAGCACTTCGTCGTGGCATTGTGGGTGCGCAAGAAGCAGAGCAAAATCAATTGGGTTCAGCAAACCTTGCTGAAGGATTTGAGCAAGCCGGTCTCGGTGGGTTAGCAGAAGTAATGTTAACCGCCGATCGTGTTATTCAATTTTAGTGGTAATGCTATGAATTCACTTGGATTTGTTTTTAGAACGTCACCGCATGGAAGTAACAGTGGGCGAGAAGGGCTAGATGCTGTATTGGCAAGCTCAGCTTATACTGAAGAACTAGAGCTGTTTTTTATTGATGATGGTGTGTTTCAGTTACTGAAACAGCAACAGCCACAAGCGATCTTAAGCCGTGACTATATCGCGACCTTTAAAATGCTTGAGCTTTACGACATTGAGAACGTGTATGTTAGTGCTGAATCACTTGAAGCCCGTGGTTTAACCGTTGATGATTTGCTGATAGATGTTACTGCATTAGAAAAACAAGCACTTGTAGAAAAAATGCATCAATGTCGTCAACTTCTTACCTTTTGAGGTCGTCATGCTTCATACCGTTACTCGTTCACCGTTTCAAAGTCATTCTTTAACGCAATGTCTCGCATATGTAACTGCGGGCGATGAAATATTGCTGTTAGAAGATGCAGTTGTCGCAGGATTGGTAAAAAATAAAGATTTAGCGGCAATAAAAAACACCGGAATAAAAATTTATTTATTAGAAGCTGATGTCATTGCGCGAGGCTTGCAAGATAAGTGTGATAAAGATCTTAATCTTATTGATTATAAAGGCTTTGTTGCGCTAACTGTTAAGCACGATAAGCATATGAAATGGGCTTAATTTACTAAGACACCCACCCTAAAAGCGGCAAAAAAGCGATTGTTTAAGAAATGATCACTTGATTGATCGTTGGTTAGATCTTGACACCTTTGGGTGCGATGCCTAAAATTTCGCGTCCTCCTGTTGTTGGGAGGCAGATTTTTCACCATTTACGAAAGTAATATTCAGGAGCTATTTAATGGCAACTATTAACCAGTTGGTACGTAAGCCACGTGCTAAGCAAGTTGTAAAAAGCAACGTGCCTGCACTAGAAGCGTGCCCACAAAAGCGTGGTGTATGTACTCGCGTATATACTACTACTCCTAAGAAACCAAACTCAGCACTACGTAAAGTATGTCGTGTTCGTTTAACTAACGGTTTCGAAGTAACTTCATACATCGGCGGTGAAGGCCACAACCTTCAAGAGCACTCAGTTGTTCTTATCCGTGGTGGTCGTGTTAAAGACCTTCCAGGTGTACGTTACCACACAGTTCGCGGCGCACTAGACTGTGCTGGCGTAAATGACCGTAAACAAGGTCGTTCTAAGTACGGTGTGAAGCGTCCTAAGTCTTAATGGATTCCGTTAAGTAAGGCCAAACACTAAAATTATTTAATTTTGAAGAAACTGAAAAGTTTTGGATAACCTGAAGAAGACAACGGAGAATTTCCATGCCACGTCGTCGCGTAATCGGTCAGCGTAAGATCCTTCCAGATCCTAAATTCAAATCAGAATTGCTGGCAAAATTCGTTAACATCCTAATGGTTGACGGTAAGAAATCTACTGCAGAAAAAATCGTTTACTCTGCACTAGACACTATGGCTGAGCGTTCTGGTGAAGAACACCTAGCTGTATTCGAAAAAGCTCTTGAAAATGTACGTCCAGCGGTAGAAGTTAAGTCTCGCCGTGTGGGTGGTTCAACTTACCAGGTGCCTGTAGAAGTACGTCCAGTACGTCGTAACGCACTAGCTATGCGTTGGTTGGTTGAAGCTGCGCGTAAGCGTGGTGAAAAATCTATGGCTCAGCGTCTTGCAGGCGAAATGTTAGATGCAGCTGACAACAAAGGTTCTGCTGTTAAGAAACGTGAAGACGTTCACCGTATGGCAGACGCGAACAAAGCGTTCGCACATTACCGTTGGTAATCATACCTACTCGGTAATTAAAAATTGGGCACAGCAGGTTTACCTGCTGTGCCTAAACCATACTCTAAGGTTCACCTTAGTAAGAGGATACAACCGTGGCTCGCAAAACGCCTATCGAGCGCTACCGTAACATCGGTATCTGTGCTCACGTTGACGCCGGTAAAACAACTACTACCGAGCGTATCCTGTTTTACACAGGCATATCTCATAAGATTGGTGAAGTACACGACGGCGCTGCTACTATGGACTGGATGGAGCAGGAGCAAGAACGTGGCATCACGATCACCTCTGCTGCAACTACCACTTTTTGGCGTGGTATGGATAGCCAGTTCGACGAGCACCGAATCAATATCATCGATACCCCTGGACACGTAGACTTTACTATTGAAGTTGAACGTTCACTGCGCGTACTTGATGGTGCTGTTGTTGTGTTCTGTGGTTCTTCAGGTGTAGAGCCTCAGTCTGAGACTGTATGGCGTCAAGCTGATAGATACGAAGTTCCACGTATGGTTTTCGTTAACAAGATGGACCGTACAGGTGCCGATTTCCTACGCGTAATCGAGCAAATTAAAAACCGTCTTGGCGCAAACCCAGTGCCTATTCAATTGAATATTGGCTCTGAAGATGAATTTAAAGGTGTAATTGACCTGATCAAAATGAAGGCCATTAACTGGTCAGATGCTGATCAAGGTACTAGTTTTACCTATGAAGACATTCCTGCTGATTTGTTAGAAGAAGCAGAAGAGTGGCGCATGAACTTAGTTGAGTCAGCTGCAGAAGCAAATGACGAACTAATGGATAAATACCTTGAAGAAGGTGAGCTGTCTGAAGAAGAAATTAAGGCAGGTCTTCGTCAACGTACATTAAACAACGAAATCGTAGTTGCTACCTGTGGTTCTGCATTTAAGAACAAAGGTGTACAAGCAGTACTTGATGCCGTTGTTGACTACCTTCCTTCGCCTACAGAAGTAAAAGCAATTACTGGTGAAGATGAAAACGGTAACGCTGTTGAGCGTCATTCAAGTGATGACGAACCATTTGCAGCACTAGCATTCAAAATTGCAACAGACCCGTTTGTAGGTACGTTAACTTTCATGCGTGTTTACTCTGGTGTCGTAAATTCAGGTGATACTGTTTACAACACCATCAAAGAAAAACGCGAACGTTTAGGTCGTATTGTACAAATGCATGCGAATAAACGAGAAGAGATCAAAGAAGTGCGTGCGGGCGATATCGCTGCTGCCATTGGTCTTAAATTTGCGACAACAGGTGATACCCTGTGTGAGCAGAATCATAAAGTGATCCTTGAGCGCATGGATTTCCCTGAGCCAGTTATTCAGATCGTTGTTGAACCACGTTCAACAGCAGATCAGGACAAGATGGCAATCGCGCTAGAAAAACTAGCAGCAGAAGATCCATCTTTCCGTGTCGAAATTGATGATGAATCAGGCCAGACGTTAATCTCTGGTATGGGTGAGCTTCACCTTGATATCATCGTTGATCGTATGAAGCGTGAATTTAGCGTCGACTGTAATGTGGGTAACCCACAAGTTGCTTACCGTGAAAGTATTCGTGGTACAACTGAAGTTGAAGGCAAATTTATTCGTCAAGCTGGTGAAACTGGCGGTCGTAACCAATATGGTCACGTATGGTTACGTTTAGAGCCAACTGAGCCAGGCGAAGGCTTTGTATTTGTAGATGAAATCGTGAACGGTAGTGTGCCAAAAGAATTTATTACGGCGGCAGCTACAGGTATCGAAGAGCAAATGAAGAGTGGCGTGCTTGCAGGCTACCCAATGGTTGACGTTAAAGCGACCTTGTTCGACGGTTCGTTCCACGACGTGGATTCTAACGAAATCGCATTTAAAATCGCAGGTTCAATGGCATTAAGACAAGGTGCGCTTCAAGCTAACCCTGTTCTTCTTGAACCTATGATGAAAGTTGAAGTTACTACTCCTGAAGAATGGATGGGTGATGTTGTTGGTGACCTTAACCGTCGTCGCGGCATGATCGAAGGTATGGACGAAGGTAATGCGGGTGTGAAGATCATTCGTGCACAAGTTCCTCTATCTGCCATGTTCGGGTATGCAACAGATTTACGCTCAGCAACACAAGGCCGTGCGTCTTATTCTATGGAATTTAGCGAATATGCTGAAATGCCAAAGAATGCTACTGACAAAATTATTGCAGAACGTACTTAATTTCATTATTGCGTCAATGGCTATTGGCGCATAAAATACAAACTTCAGAGCCGTCCCCGACCTAGTAGGGGACGTATCTTAACTAGGAAGGAACACGATTGTGTCTAAAGAAAAATTTGAACGCGTAAAACCGCACGTAAACGTTGGTACTATCGGCCACGTTGACCACGGTAAAACT
>NZ_SSMG01000103.1 GCF_009873615.1 Photobacterium lucens | reverse complement strand
TAATAATATTTTTATTTAATCAAGTATGAAATTGACAATATTGAATTACATAAGTGTGATTTATTTAATTGTCATTATTAATTTATATCCATTTTTTTCGATAAAAAAGCACTAGTTGCAAAATTAACACACCAAATAATAGGCCACAGAAAATAAAAAATGCCCAATGATATTGTGCGCCAGGAATTCCGTCTAAGTTAACGCCTAATAATCCTGTTAGAAAGCCTAACGGTAGGAATATTGTGGTAATTAATGAGAGAAAATATAATCGCTGATTCAAGGCTTCAGATTGTAAACTCATTAGTTCTTCTTGTGTCACGTTCGCACGTTCGCGAATGGCATTTAAGTCATCTAAGACATGGATGAGCTTTTCATTCACTTCATGGATTTTCTGTTTATCAGAAAGACTTAACAATGGGGTATCAATGGTAAGCAATTTAGCAATAGCATCACGTTGCGGGGTGACATAACGGCGAAGATAAACAGTTTCACGTCGAAGCACGGCAATGTTATTACGTAAATTTTCATCACTGTTGTTCATCACTTGATCTTCAAGTGCCGTCAGTCTGTCATCTAATGTGTCGATGACTTCCATCTTATTGCTGGTTAAGTGATCACATAGGCATAAGATGAATGCCCCAATGGTTTTTGGTCCAAAGCCGCCAACGATATGTGCAGATACACGATCTAAAGCGCGAACAGGGCGATCAGATGTCGTGATAATCATATTCTTAGTGTAGTAACCACGAATGGAAACCATTTCTGCTGGTACGTCAGAAGGTGTATTAGATTCGATATCGATCCCACGTAATGAAAGAAAGAAGCCTTCTTTGGTTTGATTCAGGCGTGGGCGAATACGGCGTGTAGTGAGTGCATCTTTTTCGATGTCAGGTAGAGCACTGCTTTGGATCCACGCAAGGGCATCTGGGTCGGTATAGTTGAGATGTAACCACAGCAAGCCATCATTACTACTCCATTGATTAATGTGTTCTAGCGTTAAAGGCTTTGATGCATTGGTGGCATCAAGTTGGTAACTATAGATAAAGCCGTTTTTCATAGATCACCTGTTCCTCTAACAATGTACGTGTAAGCAATAACTATCTAATGGTTATTAGCTTAACTGATATAAGCCTTTGTTAGAAAAAAATTCTAATAATCTGCTTGTTTTTACAGGTTTTGTTTACTTTTTAGACTGAAATTGACCACGGAACTGTCGAGGTGTAAAGCGACTCCACGCTTTAAAGCGAGTACTAAAGTTGGTGGGGTTAGGGTAGCCACATAAATCACTGATATGTTGAATAGACCAGTTTGTAGTGGTTAATAAACCTGCCGCATGCTCCATTCTAATTTGTGTTAAATGTGCGATCGGGCTTTGCTGAAAATATTGCTGACATAAACGATGAAAGTGAGGTTCAGAACAAGGGTACATTTTTGCTAAGTCACTAACTTGCCAAGGATGGTGAAGCTGACTTTTGGTTTGTTGAAAGACATGCTCTAAGCGAGTGAGGGCTTTAGGGGCATATGATGTAGAACGATTTTCTACCAATAAGCAAATTTGTTCCGTAATGCTTCGGCATAATGCATCTCCTAAAGGATAACGAAAGCTTAAGGCATCATTTAAACAGGTGATAGTTTTAAATAGTAAATCACAAGATTGTGATTCATTGTAATAAATATCATGAGGCAAGCTTTTATCCCAATGACTATTACTTTCAAGCATTACCCATGCAACATCCCATTCTAATGCTTCGTTATCTTCTGGATTGATAATAAAGCAGTTCTCTTGTGCTGGTGGAATATAAATAACACTGCCAGCTTCAAGCGGCCACTCTTTCTCTGGGGTTTTTATTAACCCTTTTCCTTTTGTGGTATAGAGCAACATATACATTTCAGGATTGCGTCGGTAAATACTGAACGCTTCTTTGCCGTAATTTATGCCACATTGAAGGATTTTGTGTCTTTCCAATTCGATTGATTGGAGCTGATCAATAATGATGGATTGGCATAATGGCGAAATTGTAAAAGTTTCTATATTACCCATAGTCAGCCTGTTAAATAAAAAGTTGATAGTTTGGCAAAGGTTTTTGATGGCTTAGAATAAACGCCTTTTGCCAAGGCTAGGTATGATCGCTCTCACAGTAAAACAAATACATAGGTGGCGATCATGCAACAGTGGCGAAGCTCAGTAGATAAAACATTTTGGCAAAAAACATGGCGTTTAGCTTTGCCTGTATCGTTACAGTCAATGCTATTTGCTGTCCTCGGTTTAGTTGACGTTATTATGGTGTCACAACTGGGTGAGGCACAGGTAGCAGCGGTTGGTATTGGTAACCGAATTGTATTTTTCAATTTCCTATTGATTGTGGGTGTTAGCGGTGCTGTAGGTGTATTAGCTGCACAGTATTTTGGCGCGGGTAAGATGGAAGGGGTTAGACGTACCTTATTACAATCTTGGGTATGCGCTATTTTATTAACTTTACCTTTTGCTGTGGCATATCGTGTATTTCCAGAGCAGATTGTCTCACTGGTCAGTGATGATCCAAGCTTTGTGAAACACGCCCATGATTATTTATACATATCGGGCTGGACAATTATATTTGTTGCTATTGTTGTTCCGTTGGAATCTGCATTACGTGCCATCGGTGAGGCTAAGATGCCTACTTATGTTGGGCTGTTGGCAGTGGTTGTCAATGCTGTTTTAAATGCATTACTTATTTTTGGTTTATACGGTTTTCCTGAAATGGGGCTAGCAGGGGCTGCATTAGGTACAACCATTTCTCGAACAGCACAAACCGCAGTTTTACTCATCGTCACTTATATTAGTTATAAAAAGGTACTGCCTAAAGCTGAAGATATTGAGCCTGCACGAACACCTAAAGCGAGAAAACGTTATTTTACTGTAGCGTGGCCAATGATCATTCATGATGGTGCGTGGGCAATGGGTGTGCTGGTGTATAGCGTTATTTTTGCCAAATTAGGAGTGACAGAGCTGGCAATTATCAGTTTGTTATCTCCAATCGAAGGAGTTTTGATTTCTGCTTTCTTTGGTTTTTCAGTGGCAGCAGCAACCATTCTTGGTCATGAGTTAGGGGCGGAAAACTATCAACGGGCGTTTCATCAATCATGGTCATTTCTCGTTATCAGTGTATCGATAGCGTTCATTATGGGCGTTTCGATTTGGTTCTCTAGTGGGCTGGTGGGAGAGTGGTTAGCAAAAGCCAATACACCTAATTTGGATCTATCACTCAATGTGACGTTGGTTTTAGCATTAGGTATGTTTTTAAAAGTGTTTAATATGGTGGGTATTGGTGGAGTATTGCGTAGCGGTGGCGACATTAAATACAGCATCTTTATCGATATATTTGGTCAATGGGGCATTGGTATTCCTTTAGCGATATTAACTGGGCTGGTACTTGGGTGGCCATTACACTGGGTTTTAATCGCAATTTTAGCTGAAGAAGTCGTGAAAGTAGGGCTTACAACCTATCGTATCTATGGACGAAAGTGGTTGAAAAACTTAGTTAATGAGGATGAAGAAGCAATAGCGGCTTAACATTAATTGTTCTGAAATCGCCCTTACATATTGAAGCCTCGAACTTGTTATTTATTGACTAAGTTTGAGGTTTTCACCTGTTTACTTACCATAATTAGCGTAAATTTATCCATTCTTTTCCATCTTGGGTTTAATGCTCATCATTACGCCCTAGTAATTGTCTTTTAAGCTGCTCTCACACCGTTTCAATTGTGATAGAATTAACAAAAATTTCGAATTGCCAAGTGATACTGAGCAAGTTTTCATCATGATGTTCTCGGTATCCATTAGTCATTGAAAAGACAGGAATTACATTGAGTCAGTTGAATAATACTCAAGCAGACGTGTTGAATAATGAAAAAACATTAAAGTCTGCGATAAAAGATTGCATGATGCGCGATCAGTTTCGTCTATACAAACGTGTACAAGGCGCATCAAAAATTAAAAACGAAAAATCCAAACATGCGGTATTTGATGAGATTGCAGTAGATATTGCGAAATCAATGCAAACTGTTGAGCGTCGTCGAACCCAGCGTCCAAAAATCATTTACCCTGCACAGCTGCCAGTAAGCCAAAAGAAAGATGAAATTGCACAAGCGATTTTAAATAACCAAGTGGTAATTGTGGCGGGTGAAACAGGTTCTGGTAAAACGACCCAGTTACCTAAAATCTGTTTAGAGATCGGTCGTGGTACCCACGGCATGATTGGCCATACTCAGCCTCGTCGTCTTGCTGCACGCTCTGTTGCTTCTCGTATTGCAGAAGAAATGGAATGTGAAATGGGCTCGCACGTAGGTTACAAGGTACGATTTAACGATCAAGTCTCTGAGCATAGCCATGTGAAGTTGATGACAGACGGTATTCTGCTGGCTGAAATTCAACACGATCGCTACTTAAATCAGTACGACACCATCATTATCGATGAAGCCCACGAACGTAGCCTAAACATCGATTTCATTATGGGTTACTTGCGTGAGTTATTGCCAAAGCGTCCTGATCTAAAAGTGATTATTACATCGGCAACCATCGACCCTGAGCGTTTTTCTAAACACTTTAATAATGCACCCATTATTGAAGTGTCAGGCCGTACGTACCCAGTAGAAGTGCGTTATCGCCCAGTAGTTGAAGATGGTGATGATACCGATCGTGACCAATTAGATGCGATTTTCGATGCGGTTGATGAACTGTGTGATGAAGGTGAAGGCGATATCCTGATCTTCATGAACGGTGAGCGTGAAATTCGTGATACAGCAGATGCGTTAGAGAAACGTAAGCTGCGTAATACCGAAATTTTGCCACTGTATGCACGTTTGTCGGCAGGTGAGCAGAATAGGGTATTCCAATCGCACTCAGGTCGTCGCATTGTACTTTCTACTAACGTGGCTGAAACCTCACTTACTGTTCCGGGTATTAAATACGTTATCGACCCAGGTACAGCACGTATCAGTCGTTATAGCTACCGTACCAAAGTACAACGTCTTCCTATTGAGCCGATTTCACAAGCAAGTGCTAATCAGCGTATGGGTCGTTGTGGTCGTGTTCAAGAAGGTATCTGTATTCGTCTTTACTCTGAGGAAGATTTTTTATCGCGTCCAGAGTTTACCGATCCTGAAATTCTGCGTACTAACCTTGCATCTGTAATCCTCCAAATGACCTCGATTGGCTTGGGTGATATTCAAGCTTTTCCATTTGTAGAAGCGCCGGATAACCGTAACATTCAAGATGGTATTCGCCTACTTGAAGAGCTAGGGGCGATTAATGCTAAAGCTACGGATCCGAAAAAACGCTTAACAACAATGGGTCGTCAGTTAGCACGTTTGCCAATTGATCCTCGTTTAGCGCGTATGGTGTTAGAAGCACCTAAGCATGGTGCGATACGTGAGGTGATGATCATTGCGGCAGGTTTGTCGATCCAAGATCCTCGTGAGCGACCATCTGATAAACAACAACAATCGGATGAGAAGCACCGTCGTTTTAATGACAAAGATTCTGACTTCATTGCTTTTGTAAACTTATGGGATTACATCCAAGAGCAGCAAAAAGAACTGTCTAATAACCAGTTCCGCCGTTTGTGTAAGAAAGATTACCTAAACTATTTACGTATTCGTGAATGGCAAGATATCTACTTCCAAATCAACCAAGTGATCAAAGAGCTTGAGTTGAAACTCAACGGTAACGAAGCTGGTTACGACAGTATTCATATCTCGCTACTAAGCGGTTTACTTTCTCACATTGGTATGAAAGACCAAGAGAAAAACGAATACCAAGGCGCACGTAATGCACGTTTTAACATCTTCCCTGGATCGGGCATTTTCAAGAAACAACCGAAATGGGTGATGGCTGCTGAGCTGGTGGAAACATCACGTTTATGGGCACGTGTTGCAGCGAAAATCCAACCTGAGTGGGTTGAGCCATTAGCAGGACATTTGATCAAACGTAGTTATAGCGAACCGCATTGGGAGAAAAAATCCGCTGCTGTTCATGCGTTTGAGAAAGTCACGATTTACGGCATTCCTGTTGTTGCTAAACGTAAAGTGAATTACGGCAGCATCGATCCAACACTATCTCGTGAGATCTTTATCCGATCTGCATTGGTAGAAGGAGATTGGGAGACACGCCATAAGTTCTATCATCAAAACCGTAAATTATTACGTGAAGTAGAAGAGCTTGAGCATAAATCCCGTCGTCGTGACATTCTGATCGATGATGATGAACTGTTTAACTTCTACGATCAGCGTATTGGTTTAAAAGTCACCTCTGGCCGCCACTTTGATACGTGGTGGAAACAGGCATCAAAAGAAAACCCAGAGTTATTAAACTTTGAGCGTGAAATGCTGTTCCGTGGTGATGCAAGCCATGTTACTGATTTGGATTATCCAAACTTCTGGTATCAAGGTAACTTGAAGCTAAAACTAAGCTACCAGTTTGAACCGGGTGAAGATAACGATGGTGTGACCGTACATGTACCATTGGCTATTTTGAACCAAGTTCAGCCTGATGGTTTTGATTGGCAGATCCCAGGGTTACGTCATGAACTGATTGTGGCACTGATCAAATCATTACCAAAGCCGTTACGTCGTAACTTTGTGCCTGCACCAAACTATGCTGATGCGTTCTTAGCTCGTGTTAAGCCAATGGAAGCGCCATTGCTAGATTCACTAGAAAAAGAATTGAAGCGTATGAGTGGCGTGACGATTGTGCGTGAAGATTGGAACTTAGATCAGATCCCTGATCACTTGCGCATTACTTATCGTGCAGTGGATCACCGTAATCGTAAGTTACGTGAAAGCAAAGATATCTATGGCCTGAAAGATAACTTGAAAGAGAAAGTTCAAGAGACGTTATCGCAAGTTGCTGATGATGATATCGAGCAAGATGGTTTGAAAACATGGAGCTTTGGTGCGCTACCTGAGCGTTACCAACAGAAACGTGGTGGCTTTGAAGTTAAAGCGTATCCTGCGCTGGTGGATAACAAAGACTCTGTTGGTATCAAACTGTTTGAAACCGAAGAGCAGCAACATAATGCGATGCAAGCCGGTCAACGTCGTTTGATTCTGCTTAATGTACCATCGCCTATTAAGTATCTGCATTCAAACTTACCGAACAAATCGAAACTAGGTTTGTACTTCAACCCGTATGGTCGAGTACTGGATCTTATCGATGATTGTATTGCTTGTGGTGTTGATAAGCTGATTGAAGAAAAAGGCGGTTTAGCATGGCAGCCTGAGTCATTTGAAGCACTGAAAGAGTTTGTTCGTGCAGAGCTTGGCGACACGGTAGTAGATATTGCTAAACAAGTTGAAGCGATTTTAACCACAGCATTTAATATCAGTAAGCGTTTGAAAGGGCGTATTGATTTGAATATGGCATTTGCGATGTCAGATATCAAAGCGCAAATTGAAGGTTTGATCTTCAAAGGCTTTGCTACTGAATGTGGTTGGAAACGTCTGCCAGACATTCTGCGTTACATGCGTGCCATTGAGCGTCGAATGGAAAAACTGCCAATCGATCCAAACAAAGATCGTGTACATATCCTGAAGATTGAATCAGTGGTGAATGACTACAAAGAGCTACTGAACAAGATCCCGAAAGGGCAACCAGTACCAGATAAGGTAAAAGAGATCCGTTGGATGATTGAAGAGCTTCGTGTGAGCTACTTTGCGCAACAATTGGGTACGCCATATCCAGTGTCTGATAAGCGTGTGCGCAACGCGATTAATGAGTGTTAACTAGCACACATTAAATCAATGAAAGCCGACAGTGTGAGAGCACTGTCGGCTTTTTTATACATTAAATTTAGTAATCGCTGTTTTTATTATAAATATTTCATATAACGGCTTGAGGTAATGACAAAAAAATGAC
>NZ_SSMG01000011.1 GCF_009873615.1 Photobacterium lucens | reverse complement strand
GTGATATACAGGCTTTACTCTTAATTTTTATAATATCTACCTGTCTAAATAAAGCAAATTACCTAACTCGTTTCTGTCAAAAATAATTTGTCTCTAGTCTCGATATAAATCGATCTTCTGGTGATATACAGGCTTTACTCTTAATTTTTATAATATCTACCTGTCTAAATAAAGCAAATTACCTAACTCGTTTCTGTCAAAAATAATTTGTCTCTAGTCTCGATATAAATCGATCTTCTGATCGGTTTTTACTATTAATACCTCTCAAACACCTAGTGATTACTTCTGAATTATGTTCTGTAAAACAGCATCTATCCATTTGTAATTACCACCAAACAAACATCGACTCTATCCAATAACCTCATGTATCTCGTTACATGCCAACGCACTACATTGCGAGTAAAAAAATTACATCTATAAAATTTTGCCAATTTTGAGCGAATTAATGACTGACGACATTAGGAGTATGGCATGTCAGAGATGCAAGAAGAGGTAGTGGTTAATCCAACCATGACAGCAAAAGATGAAGCAGCAAAAACTAACGCACTGATTGCGTATGGTTTGATGATCATTGGTTTGTTTACAGGTCTTTTTTGGATTATTGGTGCAATTTGGGCAATGGTGAAAAAGGGTGATGCGCAAGGTACTATCTTTGCCGATCACTATAGCAATATCACTACAACATTTTGGTGGGGCTTAGGCTTATCCATTCTTGGTGCGTTGTTAGCTTTTGTCTTTGTCGGTTATTTATTGCTTCTTGCAGTATGGATTTGGTCTATCTTCCGTGTGGTGAAAGGCTTAGCGAAACTGACGTCAAATAAAGGCTATAACGGCTAATTGCTGTTTTGCTTTCAATAGCTAAATAAAACAAAAAAACCGATCATGCGATCGGTTTTTTATTATCTTCAATTATTCATCTCTTAAATAAGCCTTGTGCTTATTCTTCGATCTCGCCGTTTACTTTTTCTTGTTTAGTGATGCTGCCAACTTCAAGCAGTGGTGCAACATCTAAATGCTCGGCGTTCATCATGGTTGAGATACGCTGAACAGAAGAAAGCAGTAGCGATTGTTCCCAATCTTCCAGCTCTTGGTATTGGGAAATAAAACTGTCTTGCAACGGTAGCGGTGCTTTGTCTAACAGGGCATTGCCTTCTTCTGTTAGATGAGTGTGCACTTTACGCTTATCTAGCTGGCTACGTTTACGAACCACTAAGCCACGTTTTTCTAGTCGATCTAAAATGGTAGTCGCTGTTGCTTGGCTCATGTTGGTGTTATTAGAAAGCTGACGAATAGTCACTTCTTCGCCTGATGCTTTAATGGCACGCATCAACACTAATTGTGGCCCCGTTAAACCTGCGTTTTTATTCAATTTTCGTGAATGCAGATCGATAGCGCGAATAATTTGTCGAAGAGCAATCAGAACTTCTTCGTGCTTGTCCATGTAAATCTCCAATGTTACAGCGGCAATAACTCGGGGGTGCAATATGTCTAGCTATATACGATATAGCAAGGATTATACGTGAATTATTAATAGTTAAGTGCGATATCTTACAGACTTGACTAATTTTTTAACACTCAATGCAAATTGTTATCATTAATTGAATCAAAATTGTTTCAAAATGTTATTGTTCTGATACACTATCGAAATAATAACTATTATCACTTAGATTTTTATTCTTAGGTTATGTTAAGTGATGCTTTACAAGGAAGATGATTTAATGACTAAAACATTTACTCGCTCACTCGTTGCTGTCGCTCTATTTTCTCTACCTGCTGTTGCTCAAGCAGCTACTACCAAACAAGATGTTGTGACTCACTATGCCGATCTTGCTCATAGTGTGTATAGCGATGCATTAACAACAGCACAAACGCTAGATAAGGCGATTGCGGCATTGGTTGCTAACCCTTCTGAACAAACACTTTCAGCAGCCCGTGAAGCGTGGAAAGCTTCTCGCGTTCCATATCAACAATCTGAAGTATTCCGTTTTGGTAACGGTATTGTGGATGATTGGGAAGGGCAATTAAACGCATGGCCGTTAGATGAAGGCTTGATTGATTACGTGGCGAAAGATTATCAACATGAGCTTGGTAATGAAGGCGCAAACGCAAACATTATTTCTCACAAGAAGATCAACGTGGGTAATAAGGAAATTGATGTTGCGAAAATTACGCCTGAGTTAATTGCAGATCTTAACGAACTAGGTGGCTCAGAAGCGAATGTGGCATCGGGCTATCATGCCATTGAGTTCCTATTATGGGGACAAGATCTTAATGGTACAGGTAGCGGTGCTGGCGATCGTAAATTCACTGATTTTGTGAAAGGCGAGGGTTGTACTAATGGCAACTGTGATCGTCGTGCTGATTATCTAACGGCAACTTCTCAGCTATTGATTAACGATCTGCAATGGATGGAGAAACAATGGTCAGCTACTGAGGCGAAAAACTACCGTAGCGAGCTATTAGCGGAATCGGCGGATAACGGTTTACGTAAAATGCTGTTTGGTATGGGTTCATTGTCGCTAGGGGAATTGGCGGGTGAGCGTATGAAAGTGGCATTAGAAGCAAACTCTACAGAAGATGAGCACGATTGTTTTTCTGATAACACTCACAACTCTCACTACTACAACGAGCAAGGGATCTTTAACGTTTATACCGGTAGTTACACCCGTGTAAATGGTGAGGTGCTAACTGGCCCAAGTATCCACGATTTAGTGGCTGAGAAAGATAAAAAAGCAGCGGCAGAAATTAAAGCGGAATTTGTACAAGCACGTGCTCAACTTCAAACATTGGTTGATTCTGCTGAGAAAGATAACCAACACTTTGATCAGTTAATTGCAGCAGGCAATAAAGCCGGCAATGCCTTGGTGAATAAGTCGATCATGGCGTTAGTAAAACAAACGGCTGAAATTGAAAAAGCGGCAAGCATTATTGGCGTGAGCAACTTAAATCCTGATACTGCTGATCATCAGTTCTAATTACCGCTCTATGCATCGTAATCATAAGTCGCCTGCACCTTGGGCGACTTTGTTCGTATTTTAATAATAAAAAATAAGAGTGGATGTATGAAGTTCCATTTAGCAACTATGATCATGTCGTTAGGCTTGTTGCCGTTAAGTGTGTTGGCAGAATCAAGCCCTGAAAAACCGAAATATACTAAAGAGCAATTAGCCAAAATTAAATCAGGCGGTAATACCACAACCCCTAAAACGGGCTCGAATGCTTTTTCGTTACCTGCCAGTAATCTGCCTATGTCTAAACGTTTGGATTTTAGTGTCGGTAATAGCTTTTTTCGTAATCCTTGGGTACAAGCGCCTGCCACTACTGATGCTCGTGATGGGTTAGGTCCGATTTTTAATACCAATGGTTGTCAGAACTGTCATATCAAAGATGGGCGAGGTCATCCGCCAGAAAAAGACGATATGAATTCGGTATCCATGTTGGTACGCATGAGTGTTCCTGCTTTAACGGATGAGCAAAAACAGCAATTAATTAAAAGTGGTGTGATCCCTGAACCTACTTATGGTGATCAGCTACAAGACTTTGCTTTACCCGATGCCAAACCTGAAGGAAAAATTGCGTTAACTTATACCGATGTGCCTGTCTCGTTTGCCGATGGTGAAGTGATCACGCTGCGCAAGCCTAACTTATCTATTACCAATTTGAATTATGGCCCAATGGCAGATGATGTAATGCTTTCTGCCCGTATTGCACCGCCGATGATTGGCTTGGGTTTACTTGAGCATATTCCAGAGCAAACCTTGAAGCGCTTTGTTGCTGAGCAAGCCGCTGAAAACAAAGGCGTAAGCGGCAAGTTAAACCAAGTGTGGGATGTGCGAGCCAATAAAACCGTGATTGGTCGTTTTGGTTGGAAAGCAGGGCAACCGAATTTGATGCAACAAAATGCTGCTGCCTTTAATGGTGATATTGGTTTAACCAGTGCTTTGTTTGAGCAAGAAAACTGTACTGATAAACAAACTATTTGTGCGGAATTACCCAATGGCGGCAAGCATGAAGCCTCTGAAAAAGTGCTGACGTTTGTTGAGTTTTATTCTCAGCATTTGGCAGTACCAGCCCGTCGTAACATTAATGATCCCCAAGTAATGAAAGGTGAAAAGCTGTTTGCTGATATTGGCTGTCAAAGCTGTCATCGCACGCAAATAAAGACGGCTAAAGTGCCTGAACGTCCTGCGTTATCTGAGCAAATGATTAACCCGTATACCGATTTGCTGTTGCACGATATGGGTGAAGGTTTAGCTGATGATCGTCCTGAGTTTTTAGCCAATGGGCAAGAGTGGCGAACTCCGCCATTGTGGGGATTAGGTTATACCGAGGAAGTAAACGGACATACCAATTTCTTACATGATGGGCGCGCACGCTCAGTAATGGAAGCGGTGCTATGGCATGGCGGTGAAGCACAAACAAGCCGTGACAAGGTATTGCAATTATCAAAATCTGACCGCCAAGCGCTATTGGCATTTTTAGATTCACTATAAATCAGGTGTTGTAATAATGATGTATACAAAACCCTTTTTAAATTCATCTCTGTTTTGTGGTGTTGCACTGGCTGTAGTGACATTGCTGACAGGGTGTGGTGAGGCCAATAACGATAAGTTATCAACTCAGTTTGCGAGTGTGGTTGATAATCATGTTCATCCTGAACAAACAGGATTTAATTTAGCGCCTGTGCATGAAATATCACTCAATGCCGCCAAAGGCTATGTGCTATCTAGCCATGTATTAGATAAGCAAATGGGGAAATTGTGCCAGCGTTACAGTGAGGAAAATTTACAAGCGGCACAACAAGCATGGCAGCAAAGTATGCGTAGTTGGATGAAGTTCCAAGGGCGTGAAAAAGGCAGTGAAGCGGCATTAGCATTGGGTTGGAAAGTGCAATTTTGGCCTGATAAGAAAAACACCACAGGTAGAAAGATCAAGCAGTTGTTACAAGCGGAAACCTTACCAACTAATCAAGGGATTGCAGATCAAAGCGTTGCATTACAAGGATTAGGTGCGGTGGAGTGGTTTTTATTCCAAGAGCAAAAACAGTTAGCTGATCCGAAATACTGTCAGTTAGCCCATGCCATCACTGGCAATATGCTTACAACGGCGAAAGCGTTAGAAATGGCATGGGAAGAAAACCCGTGGCAAGACATTACGCCTCAGCTGGCATTGGCGGAATATTTAGGGGCTATCAATAACCAGCTTGATTACATCTTAAAAAAGCTGACTCGTCCGATGGGAAAACCGGGACAACCTAAGCCTTATCAAGCAGAAGCTTGGCGTTCACAAACGTCGATGGTGAGTTTAAAAGCCAGTGTTGAAGCCTTGCATCAGCTATATCTTGCTAATGGTAAAGGTTTGAATCATTTGTTAATTGAATCAGGTCATGAGGTGACAGCAAATCGTATTAATCAGCGTTTTGAATTGCTGCTAGAAGACTGGCCGAAGCAAAACAGTATGGTGGCGATGTTGAAAACCAAACAAGGTTATCGTGATCTGATCAATGTGTTTAACGGTTTGGAATATATTCAGATTGCACTGCATGATGATGTAGCCGCAGAGCTGGGGATTGTGATGGGGTTTAATGCAACTGATGGCGACTGATTTAACAAGACGTAAATTATTGCAGTATGCCTTGTCATCTGCTGGCACATTGCCTTTGGTGTCATTAATGGGTTGTGATGCTAATGCAAAACATGGTTTATCTTCACAATCCTATCAGCAGCCTAAGATCATTGGTTGTAGCCGTACTGCGGCAGGTAAGTATGCGGCTGTTGTTGCTGATTTATCGGGTAATCCGTTAATGAAAGTGATGTTGCCAGCAAGAGGGCATGGTATTGCGTTGCACCGTAACGGCTCGCTGGTGGCGGTGTTTTCTCGTCGTCCGGGGCAATATGTCCAAGTGTTTGATCATCAAACAGGTAAAGAGTGGGGATTACGTGCCGCTGATCCACATCGTCACTTTTATGGTCATGGTGTGTTTTCCCATGATGGTCAGTATTTGTATGCAACAGAAGGTGAATCAGCAACCAGTCGTGGCGTGATTGGTGTATACGAAGTCAAACAAGGTTTGCCAAAAGTCGCGGAATTTACCCATTTTGGTATTGGCCCTCATGAAGTGATTTGGGCTGATGATCAAACCTTAGCCATCGGTGTGGGTGGGGTTCATACCCAAGGGCGAACACCATTAAACCTTGATTCAATGCAACCTGCGTTGGTGTATGTGGATAAAACTACGGGTGAATTGGTTGAACAAGCTGAGCTTGCTGATAAGCGATTGAGTATCCGTCATTTAAGTTTGATGGATAACGGTGGCATTGCATGTGGTCAACAATACCGTGGCGAGCCTGAACATGCCGCGCCTTTGGTGGCAACCCATCAACGAGGTCAAGCTTTACAGCCGTTAATTGCTGAAGATGAAGAGTGGCTGCGGTTTAATCATTACATTGCCAGTATCGGTACATTAGATGGTTACTTGCTGGCGACGTCACCAAGGGGAAACTGTTACGGTATTTGGGATCAAGCTACTCGTGAGCTGATTTCTCTTAAACCATTAACAGATGCCTCTGGTGTCGCGATGTTAGATCATCATTGGATTGTGGGCTCTGGTGCTGGAAAAATTGTCAGTGTTGATACTAAGCAACAAGCAAAGATAAAACAAAGTACGATCATGTGGGATAACCACTGGCAGTTATTTATTTAAACGCTTTGTCGCTGTGGCGCGGCTCTTTTAAAGATTAACCCTTGCTATAAATAATGACGCTGTTTCTTACAAATAAGAAATAGCGTTGTTTTTTGTAATGGATACCCGTTAGTTTTAGTTAATCATTCTGTTTGAGCTTCAGTCTTAAAGATCTTATTCACTTTAATCAAATAGCGTCTACATTTAATGCTCTAAATACTATTATTAGTAATAGCAGAAGCAGTGCTAGGGGGCTTCGATGACTGTTTATAAGTATTGGTATTTTACCTCTGTGTTATGTTTAGTACCTATAAACCTTTCCGCTTCATCCGATCTGCCGACTCATTCAGAGACAGAAAGTAAACCTATTGTTATAAAAGATAAGACGATTATTACTTCTGAATTAATGAATTCACCCGGCTAATAACCAAGCTATAAATCAACAATTTCAAATAGCTAAAGGTTGGGTAAAAGATATCGCTAAGAATGTTTCTGGTATTCATTATATTGATAAGTTGGCGGAGTTATATTTAACGATCGGATATGGTCAAATATGGCAAGATCAAATAGCTATTGCTGAATTTGAAGAACAGCTTCGTTTATTATCGCTAACTAATATCTCTTCTGATTTAACACGCCGTTATCACAATTTAAAAAGATTTAAAAACAATAGTGATTGGCGAGATTACGATGTATTAGCTACTGATACATTATTCGCATATATGGGATTTATTGAAGGTATCCAACAAAAAGGAAACTTATGGTTATTTGGTGAGACACCGCCCACAATATTCCCGTTACCTTCTGATACTTTTATTGAAGAACTTTTACATAACCACGAACAACAGCGATTACGTTACTTTATTTCCCGTTTAAAACCTCACGATGATGAATATATTGAATTAGTTGCAGCGTTAGATGAATTAAATGAAATAAAAGATATGCGCTGGCCGGTATTTTTATTTAAAGGCACAATTCGCCCAGGGCAATACGTCAAAAATATGGACGGTGTTATTACTGTGTTGGAAACCTTGGGAGACATGACACCCTCTGAAGCGAGCACGATTCGTACCCAAAAGCGTAAGCGGTTATCAGGCTCGGTGGTGATTGCGCTTAAACGTTTTCAAGAGCGTCATGGTTTAAAAGCTGATGGCGTTATTGGGCCACAAACCCAGCAATGGTTAGCGTTAAGTTTGAAGCAACGTATTCGTTTGTTAGCGCTTAATGCTCAACGGTTACGGTTATGGTCGGTGACACCTAAAACGGGCGTCGTAGTGAATATTCCTAGTTATTATATGAACTTATGGCTTAATGGTGAGAAAGTTCTAGGTAGTAAAGTGATTGTGGGGCGTCCGTCACGGCAAACACCGATGATGGGTTCGGATATTCAATCTGTGGTGTTTAATCCGTATTGGAACGTGCCAAATTCGATCATGAAGAAAGACATTATGCCGAAAGTGCGACGCAATCGTAGTTATTTATCGCGAAATAATTATGAGGTGATCAAAGGTTGGGGCAGTGCTCAAAAAATATCAATTAATTCGATTCCTTATCACTTGTTATCACCTAATAGCTTTCCTTATCGTTTAAGACAAAAACCGGGTAAGCGAAATGCATTGGGTTTATTTAAATTTAATTTCCCTAATAGCCAAGCCATTTATTTACATGATACTTCGTCACGTTCTCTATTTAAAAAACATGAACGGGCATTAAGTTCAGGTTGTATTCGCGTCGAACAGGCGAAAAGTTTAGCGAAAGTACTATTAGAATATTCGGGTAGTTCTGAACAGCGTTTTAATAATTTATCTAGAAGTAAAAAAACGCGAACAATAGTATTAGGAGATGGTAAATCTGTACCTGTTGATCTAATTTATCAGACAGCATGGGTGGATGAATTAGGATTAGTTAATTACCGTAGTGATATATATAAGTATGACCGCGATCAAGAAAAAAATAGTTCATTAATTTCTGCTTACAATTACTAATGTATATAACTACCTGAAAATCAAAAATAGTTTTTTCGATATTAAAAATATGTGATTTGTGTCTTTGACTACTTTATCAGTGATGGATATCGTGCAGAAAAAGCGTTTGGTACACGCTTTGCATTCTTACAATAAATTGCACTTTTTTATCATGAGTTGGTATGTCAGAAATTAATATTAATCGCCGTAATTTCCTTGCTCTCGGCGGAGCAGTTGTGGGTTCTTGTTTATTACCAAATATCGCTGTTGCGAGTCCATTTAAAGCATCAGATCCACGTAATATGTTGATTCGTAATCTTCATACTGGTGAAGAGTTAGAAACAAAGTATTTTAATGGTAAAACCTATGTGGGTTCTGCTGTAAGAAAAATCGATCATATCTGTCGAGATTTTAGACAAAACGAAGTCGCCCGTATTGATAGACGTTTATATGATGCCATTTCGCAAATTCAGACGTATTTAGGTCATGAAGGTTACGTGCAACTTATTTCGGGATATCGTTCGCCAAAAACAAATAAGATGTTAGCAAAACGCAGTGGTGGGGTAGCGAAGAAGAGTTACCACATGACAGCGCAAGCGATCGATTTCAATTTAGAAGGTGTATCACTATCTAAAATCCGCAAAGCAGCAATGGATCTGAATATCGGTGGTGTGGGTTACTACCCGGGCAGTCAATTTGTTCACATTGATACAGGCCCTGTGCGTAACTGGCGTGGTTAATCATTGAATAACAATCGTACCTGTATTTTTAGATATAATCGTGGCATCCTTTTGGCACTTTGTTTTTGGCTAGGATGTTAGACGAGTATGAGTCTTAAGTATCAAATTGTTCCTGTTACACCGTTTCAGCAAAACTGTTCAATCATCTGGTGTGATGAAACAAACCAAGCAGCGATTGTCGATCCCGGTGGCGATGTTGAGCAATTAAAGAAAGTGGTTGAGACATTAGGTGTTAACGTGACTCAACTTATTTTAACTCATGGTCATCTTGATCACGTTGGTGGTACTGAGCCATTAGCAGAAGCGTTAAATGTACCTGTGATTGGTCCACATAAAGATGATGTATTCTGGCTACAAGGTCTGCCTCGTCAAAGTGAAATGTTCGGTTTCCCAATGACAGAAGCGTTTGATCCGACACAATGGTTAGAAGACGGTGATGAAATTAAAGTAGGTAATCAAACCCTACAGGTATTGCATACACCGGGTCATACACCAGGTCACGTTGTACTGTTTAACGATGATGCAAAGATTGCCTTTGTTGGTGACGTATTATTTAAAGGTGGTATTGGTCGTACTGACTTCCCACGCGGTGATCATCCAACTCTGATCAACGCAATTAAAACCAAGTTATGGCCTTTAGGTAACGATGTGACTTTTGTACCGGGTCACGGTCCGTTATCAACCTTCGGTCATGAACGCGCAACGAACCCATTTGTTGCCGATGAAATGCCGCTATACTAATTTTCTCTTATCTCTATAAAGTGAGGTTTATAGCTTCACTTTATTCTACTTTTTGAATATCAGCTATTTGCGCTTCGTCACACTTTTTCGGTTATCTGACCAAAACTAGGAATTATTCCTAGTTGTTCTAGGTGTGCTTCTCATGCCTTGCTAGTCGCCAGTCGATAAAATTTCTCGCCATGATCACCTATCCATTTTGATTGGTTTACTCCTATTCATCACAAGTTTTCCATAATGGTGATCCCTGCACTGTGAATGTTTATGGTAATAACGATGAGCCTTTGGCTTATTAATCATAAAAGACATCCATAGCATCGACTTTTCAGTGACTATCTGAGGATTTCACATGTTTAAACTGCTTACACAGGTAAGAAAACCAACGCTGGACTTGCCTTTAGCTGAACGTAAGAAAATGTGGCTTGGTCCATTCCTACGTTCATACCTTGTAGTGTTTGTTAGCTACATGGTGATGTACTTTATTCGTAAGAACTTCAATATTGCGCAAAACGACCTGATCTCTGATTACGGTATGACAATGACGCAATTAGGTACTATCGGCCTTGGTTTCTCGATTACTTACGGTATCGGTAAAACAGCATTAAACTACTGGTGTGATGGTAAGAACTCGAAGAACATTCTGCCATTAGGTCTGTTACTTTCTGGTCTATGTATGCTGGGCTTTGGCTTGGTAATGGGTCCATCAATGGGCTCTTTCTACATGATGATCGGCCTATACGCACTGTCTGGTTTATTCCAAAGTGTGGGTGGTTCTAACTCTTACTCAACGATCACTAAGTGGACGAGTAAAAAGAACCGCGGCACATTCCTAGGTATGTGGAATATCTCGCACAACATCGGTGGTGCAGGTGCAGCAGGTGTCGCGCTATTCGGTGCTAACTATTTCTTTGATGGCAATGTAGCCGGTATGTTTATCGTGCCATCAATCATTGCCATTGTGGTTGCGCTTATTGGTTTCACTATGGGTAACGACAGCCCTGAATCATACGGTTTAGGTACGGCTGAAGAGTTATTCGAAGAGCCGATTTCTGAAGAAGATAAAGCGGTTAACGAAAACCAAATGAGCAAGATGGAAATCTTCAAGAAATACGTACTATTTAACAAGGTTATTTGGTTACTGTGTTTTGCGAACGTATTCCTTTACGTTGTTCGTATCGGTATTGACCAGTGGTCTACTGTGTACGGTTACGAAGTACTTGGTTTTGATAAAGAAACAGCGATTTCTGGTTTCACTATGTTTGAAACAGGCGCACTGATTGGTACATGTCTATGGGGCTTCTTCTCTGACTTGATCAATGGTCGTCGTGGTTTAGTGGCGTGTATTGCACTATTAGGTGTGATTGCAACGCTGGGCTTCTACCAACACGCACATACTATTTTTGCATACCAAGCATCACTATTTGCTCTTGGCTTCCTAGTGTTTGGTCCTCAGCTTCTTATTGGTGTTGCTGCGGTAGGTTTCGTACCTAAACAAGGTATTGCAGTAGCTGACGGTATTAAAGGTACATTTGCTTACCTTATCGGTGACAGCTTTGCGAAACTAGGTCTTGGTATGATTGCTGACGGTACGCCAATCTTCGGTCAAACGGGCTGGACGGGTACATTCGTTGCACTTGATACAGCAGCAATCATTTGTTGTTCTATCATGGCGGTTGTTGCCGTTCTTGAAGAACGTAAGATCTACCGTGCAAAGAAAGAAAAGAAGGCAATGCTAGCTAACTAATTGGTTCGCAATGTTTGAAAAAGCGCTTGGGTTAAACCCTAAGCGCTTTTTTTATATCTCTATTTTATCTATCCAGCCTAATATGACCTGATGGCTTTAAATCACATGTATATATAGGAATAAAGAATAAAACTCCGGCAAAGCCCTTGCTCGCTTATTATGTAAGAGGTAGTTTATGCAGGTTTTTTCTCTATAGATATTAGGTATTCAGGCAATGATCAAAGTAGCTTTGGTTGATGATCACATTATTGTGCGCTCTGGCTTTGCTCAGCTTTTAGCGTTAGAACCTGATATGGATGTTGTTGGACAGTTTAGCTCTGCGGCAGAAGCACGAGCAGGTTTACCGGGCTTGGATGCCTCTGTGTGTATTTTAGATATCTCGATGCCCAATGAGAGTGGTTTATCTTTGCTTGAAGATCTGCCATCGGGTATTGCTTGTATCATGTTGAGCGTCCACGATTCTGCCACTGTTGTTGAAAAGGCGCTAAGTTTGGGCGCAAAAGGCTTTTTAAGTAAGCGTTGTAGCCCTGATGAGTTAGTGCAAGCCGTAAGAACTGCAGCGCAAGGCGGTTGTTATCTAACGCCTGATATTGCCATTAACCTTGTGTCACCAAACCAAAATAAACAAGCCCTTGGCAAATTGACTAAACGTGAACATCAAATCAGTGAGCTGTTAGCCACCGGACTTGATGTCAAAGCCGTTGCGGTGAAATTAGGCTTAAGCCATAAAACCGTACATGTCCATCGTGCCAATGCGATGGATAAACTCGGCGTTAAGAATAATGTTGAACTGGCTAAGTTCTTTAGCGGAGAAGTGATCTAGTGCGTAGCTTTGGCTTAACGTCACTGTGTATTTGGCTGTTTGTTAGCTGTAGCTGGTTCTGTTTATGGGGGATCTCGTTTTACTTCATTATGGATCCTATGCTGGCGACAGTGTTTTTTCCTTTTGCCTTGCGGTTGGGGTTAACGCTGCACAGTGTTAAAAAGTATTGGGTCGCGATATATGCCGCTGAATGGAGTGGCTTATTACTGCTGGCGGTATCTTTGCCGAATTATCATTGGCAAGCGTTAGTGGTGGCGAGTGTACTTTCTATTCCCGTTTCCTTATTGGCTCGTCGTTACTATAAAGGGGTACAGTGGCGCTTACTGGTAGTCATGGCGATAAGTATTACGGTATTAGCAGTGCTTAATACGTTAGCGTTAAGCAGTTTTCACTTCTTTGATATTTCCAACACCCGACGTTTAGGTTTTGTGTTTTTAGTCAGCATGACCAGTGGCTTAATGTTGGTGCCGAGTTGTTATCTTATTTGGAATTATCTGTTCCAAAAGTCTTGGATACCATTAACGGTCGATGTGGTTTCTCGTCCGGTGGAATTTCGTAGCCAACATTTGTTTTTCTTTTGTCTATTATTTATTGCCAATATCTTGTTGCAGGTGCATTTACCTGAGCAACTCAGTTTATTTGCGCCATTTTGTTTGGCGATCCCCATTATTGTGTTGGCATTTCGTTATGGTTGGGAAGGAGCGTTATTAGGCACTTTGTTAAACAGTATTGCTTTAATCGCGGCTCGCAGCGAAATTAGCTCGATTGAAATTGTCGATTTACTGTTATCACTATCAGCACAAAGCCTAACGGGGATTTTGCTGGGGATTGGTATTCAGCATCAACGTGATTTGAATACGCGACTCTCTAAACAGTTAAAGCGCAATTACTCTTTATCGCGGCAGTTAGTTACCGCAGAAGAGTCGGTTCGTCAAAATATTGCCCGCGAATTGCATGATGAAATTGGGCAGAACATTACCGCAATCCGTACCCAAGCCAGCATTTTAAAACGGCTAGAAACAACACCTGCAGGGGAGCAATGTGCAGATTCTATTGAGCAATTGTCACTGAATATCTACGACACTACGAAAGGCTTGTTATCTCAGCTGCGCCCTAAAACGTTAGATGATTTAGGATTAAAAGCAGCAATCGAGCAGGTGATCCGAGATTTAGATTTTGAATCACAAGAGATTGATGTTGCGATGTCATACCCTAAAGCTATTGATACGGTAATGACAGATATGTTGCAAATCACTTTATTCCGTGTGGTGCAAGAAGCGCTGAATAACATTGCTAAATATGCCAATGCGTCAGAAGTGCTGATCGAATTTACTGTCGATAGCAATATCACCATGGAAATTGAAGATAACGGTATCGGTTTTAAAACCAGCGATACCTTAAAAGGTTTTGGCCTGCGAGGGATGAAGGAGCGCATTGAAGCCTTAGGAGGACAATGTGTGATCACCAGTTTCACTCAGCCTAAAATGCTTCTTAATATACCAGCAGATAGTATTCAACCATCAGGTACAACGATTCGTGTGGTATTACCGCTATTTGCACCTAATCACGCTCAGCAACAATATAAAAGTCACTAAATGATGAATACGGAATTTTCTCCAGAAACCGCACAACGTTATCGCTACTGGCGTATTCATATTATGGTGAGTATGTATATTGGCTATGCGGTGTTCTATTTAACTCGTAAGAACTTTAGTTATGCGATGCCTGCCATTATTACTGATTTAGGCTGGGATAAAGCCGATATCGGTTTAATGGGCACCTTGTTTTATCTCACATACGGTATCTCTAAGTTTATATCGGGCATAGTCAGTGATCGCTCTAACCCTCGTTATTTTATGGGCTTGGGCTTAATTGCTACGGGTATCATTAATATCTTATTTGGTTTATCCAGCTCGATTGTTGCACTCAGCATTTTGTGGGTGCTGAATGCTTGGTTCCAAGGGTGGGGCTGGCCTGCATGTTCTAAATTATTAACGACTTGGTATTCTCGTTCTGAGCGTGGCGGCTGGTGGTCGGTTTGGAATACGGCACATAACCTTGGCGGGGCGATGATCCCCATTATTGTGGGTTATACCGTGTTGCACTATGGCTGGCGTTATAGCTTTTTTATTCCCGGTGTTATTGCGGTAATTGTTGGTGGCTTACTGTGCTGGCGATTGCGCGATAAACCAACCTCTATGGGGTTGCCGAGCATTGGTCATTGGCGTAAAGATTATTTAGAAATCGCTCATGAAAATACTGGGAAGGGCTTATCGCAAAAGCAGATCCTGACTCGTTATGTATTAAGTAATAAATATATCTGGCTGCTTGGGCTGAGTTATATCTTGGTTTATATCGTGCGAACCGCGATTAACGATTGGGGCAATTTGTACCTAACAGAGCAGTATGGGTATAGCTTGATCACGGCTAACAGTGCGTTATCGCTGTTTGAAATTGGCGGCTTTCTTGGGTCATTGGTGGCAGGTTGGGGCTCCGATAAGATTTTCTCAGGTAACCGAGGGCCGATGATCTTGTTGTTCTCAATGGGTATTTTCTTATCGGTGGCCGCATTGTGGCTGATGCCGATTGCCAGTTTTGCATTGCAAGCGGTGTGTCTGTTTGCGATTGGCTTTTTTGTTTTTGGTCCACAAATGTTAATAGGCATGGCTGCAGCGGAGTGCTCTCATAAAGACTCAGTCGGCGCAGCAACGGGGTTTGTCGGTTTGTTTGCCTATATGGGCGCAGCGTTAGCAGGATATCCATTAGCAATCATTACCCAGCATTTCCATTGGACAGGCTTTTTCGTGGTGATTTCTGTGGCTGCGGCAGCAATTGGCTTGTTATTACTGCCATTTTTAAAAGCACAATATAACGAAACCACTTAATTGTATCGTTGTTAGCTTATAGCGGCTGCTTTATAACGTCTTAGCAGACCAAGAAAATCACTCATTGGTCTGTCTAAGGCATCTTCTGAAATGAAAAAATCAAATCCTAAATACTGGCGGTTGTAATGCATTCTATTTGCCAGCATGGCTCTTAATCCTTTAAAAATGCAGCCGTTATGCCCTTGGTAGGGCTCATCATCAAATAAGATATCTTCAATTACGTGGTTGTCTTGTTCACTATTTTTAATAGCCATGATCAGCAAAATGCGTTGTTCAATGATCATCCTCGCTGCTAATCGTGGGCTGATATTACAAATAAACTCATCGTAATCTTTAAGCTTCACGCCAATCCACGGTAAGGGTTGTTGCCAACCTTGATGATCGATCTGTGCTGTACCAAGTTGTGAAATATTACCCCAAGGCGTTGACCAACCTCCGTAACGGCTATGGTATTGGCAATGCATGAAGGTGAGTGTGAAGATGTATTTTGATGCACAAATCAGACGAATGAGCACCACGGCACAACAGGCAATGATTAAGGTAGTTAGTATTATAGCGAGCAGTGACATGCTAGATACAAAGAAGATCATCATGCTGGAGCTTATAAAAGCGGTAAAGCTGAATACAAATAGCATAACAGTCATGGTTATAGGGGCTGATTTGACATGATAAGTATCCATTGCACTCTCCAAGACCAATTATTTTACTATCATACGTTATGATTGATATAAGGGATCGATATCCGCTGTTGATGGTTGCTATAGTGACTGTTGTATATTCCGAGCAAATAGCATTTGTTGTACCTCTTAAGTATATAGGATGAAAATGCGAGGAATATTTTGCTTAAAATCATATTTGTTGTATGAAAAAACACCGTTTGCTGGCAATTCCCTGACATCCCTGATATAAAACGCGCTTACTTTTTCCCGCTGTCATAGTGGTGACTGAAAGTAGTGCAACGGAGTAGGAAATTTAATGAGAATCTCTCACAAACGTAAAGTACAGCTAAAACTTCAGAAGCAATCACCTGTTTTTGCAGAGTTAGCAACCAAGGCAGCGCCTAAAAAGGTAGCAAAAGCAGAAACAGTGAAAGCTGCACCAGTGGCAAAAACTGAAGAAGCTAAAAAAGTAGTTAAGGCTGTAGCACCTGCAAAAGCAGCGTCTGCAGTAGCATTAACTCCTAAGCAACAACAAGTGCTAGATATTGTTGTAAAAAATGCTGAAGGTTTAAACCCTAAAGGCATTGGCTTAGAAGCTGGTCAAGAAGAAGCGAAAGCAGCTTCTTGGGCAACAGGTGCGTTGAAAAAACTGACTGAAGAAGGTTTAGTTGAGCGCATCCAATTGGCTGGAAACAAAGTTTTATACAAAGCAATTTAATCAGCCAATCCCGCTTCTTCCCAAGAAGCGGGGGTTTTTATTCTCATT
>NZ_SSMG01000102.1 GCF_009873615.1 Photobacterium lucens | reverse complement strand
ATAACCTTTCCAATTAGTTATAATTATCAAACGGATAACGTACCCTAATCGAAGGATAATTTATAAATTACCAAATCCACTCTAAATTAAAATAAATTTAAATCTATCTATCCCTTTGAGTGTAATTGATTACGTGATTTTTTTTACTTTAATCGCAATAAAAGTGCAAAAAAATTCAAGTTACCAAATGTGTCAAACACATAGACACAGCGTCAACTCTCTCATGAGGTTGTGCGGAGTTTAAAAGATTCTTGTCTAGCAATAACAGGCTATATAACTCAATAACAACTGAAAATAACGCTTAAGAACAGTATCTTATTACCAATTTTTCATTGATTTAATTTATTTTAATCAAAGTCGATTATTCTTTAGACGTCTAGATGTAAAGCGTTCCTTTCTTCTATTTATTACTGTATTATATGCGCCGCTTTGGGTTCTATTCTTTTTACGTTCTTTACGAGCTCAGAATTTAGACCTACACCGCTCTTGTTTAATAATGGATTATTCGCGTTGAGTGGCAACAGCTAGCATCTCTAGCGATGACTTGCCCCAACCTTTGGCATGGCTGCCAAATCGGTGACATCACTTTACCCAAAAGCGCGCGAATCGAATCCAGTTTTTATCTGTGTTGTTCAATTTATACGATGAACAACCATCAAGAGTTTACAAGGTTTAGTTATGAGTCTTTCAGCCAAAACGGTTGTTTTGATTGCTATCGGTGCTGCGTTATACGGCATTGGCGGTTTACCAATGTTCGGTATTCCTGTATTTGCAAACACAACCTTAAAGCCAGCAATGGCAGTACTGGCACTGTTCGCTGTTCTATTTGGTCCGTTGGTTGGCTTCCTGGTCGGTTTTATTGGTCACTGGGTAACAGACTTATTTGCTGGTTGGGGCGTTTGGTTCACTTGGGTTCTAGGCTCTGGCATCGTTGGTATGATCGTTGGCTTATATCCAAAGCTAACTCGTGAGCGTCTTGAAAAAGGCTTATTCTCTAAACTTGATTTCACCCTTTTCGTTATTCTTGCATTCTTAGGCAACGTAATTGGCTATGGCACATCTGCATTTCTTGACTCCGTATTGTATGCAGAACCGTTCACTAAAGTATTAGCACAGTTAGTAATTATCGCAGCAGGTAATACCATCCTGATCGCGGTTGTTGGACACTTTATTTTGACATCTGTTGCGAAGCGTAAACAGCAAAGCTACAACCTCAAAGAGGCATACTAAGCATGGCAATTCAATTTACCGATTTCTCTTTTAAATATTGGGCACTTGAAAAGCCAACGCTTAAGCACATCAATCTAACAATTAACGACGGTGAAAAAGTCGTGATTGTTGGGCCAAGTGGCAGTGGTAAATCAACATTAGGTCAGTGCCTAAATGGCTTGATCCCACATGCGATTAAAGGTGATTGCACTGGCTCTTTGACCATTAATGGCAAAGATACTCAGGCAATGAAGCTAGACCATTGCACCAGCATGGTCGGTACCGTACTGCAAGATACCGATGGTCAGTTTGTTGGTTTGAGTGTAGGTGAAGACATTGCTTTTGCGCTTGAAAACCAAATGATCCCACAAAAAGAAATGCGTGAGATCGTACAAGCCACTGCTGATATGGTTGATTTAAATTCAATCATCGATCACTCACCTTTTGATTTAAGTGGTGGTCAAAAGCAACGTGTATCACTGGCTGGTGTTATGGTTGATGACGTCGATATCCTGTTATTTGATGAACCTTTAGCAAGCTTGGATCCGAAAACAGGTAAAGCGGCTATCGAAATCATTGACAATCTACATAAAGACACAGGTAAAACGGTCATTATCATTGAGCACCGTTTAGAAGATGTGCTTCATCGCCCTGTTGATCGCATCATCATGATGAATCGTGGTGAAATCGTTGCAGATATGACACCTGACGAGTTATTAGCAAGCACTGTACTTGAGCAACACGGTATTCGTGAACCTCTTTATATCTCAGCGATTAAAGCTGCGGGTTGTACTGTTTCACCTGAAGATCATCCTGCATATTTCTCAACCATTAACTTAGAGAAATTCAAGCCACAATTAGAAAATTGGTTCCAGCAAGTTGCACCTGTTCAACCAGCCGAGCAGCAAGATGTACTGCTAAGTGTGAAGCATCTTTCTTACTCATATGATGGCGTTAAAAACACCCTTGATGATGTCAGCTTTGATGTTCATAAAGGCGAATTTGTTTCTATCATGGGTAAAAACGGCTCAGGTAAATCAACCATCACTCGTTTGATCATGGGCGTACTAGAGCAAGACAAAGGTACCATGTCACTCAATGGTGAAGACCTTGCTGGTTGTTCTATCTTTGAACGTAGCCAAAAGATCGGTGTGGTACTTCAAAACCCAAACCATATGATTTCACATCATATGATTTTCGACGAAGTTGCATCGGGTTTACGTAACCGCGGTGTAGATGAAGCAACAATTAAAGAAAAAGTAAATCACATGCTGGAATTATGTGGTTTAGGTCGTTACCGCGAGTGGCCAATTGATGCATTAAGCTATGGTCAGAAAAAACGCGTTACTATCGCTACCATGCTAGTGCTAGAGCCTGAATTACTGATCTTAGATGAACCAACAGCAGGACAAGATTACTATCACTACACTGCAATGATGACCTTCATTAAAGAGCTGAACGAAAAGCTTGGTATCACCATCATCATCATTTCACATGACATGCACCTTGTATTGGAATATACCCAGCGTGCGATTGTGATTGCAGATAGCAAATTATTAGCAGATGACAGTGTATATCGTATTTTCAGCCAACCAGCCCTACTTGATAAAGCTAACTTAACGGTGACGAGCCTGTACACCCTCGCTGAATCTCTGGGTATTACACGCATTGACGACTTTATCCGCTGTTTTATTGAGCACGAAGCAAAAACGAAATAATAATGAAAACCAACAAATTCAAGTTTGGTATTAGCTACATTAATACCCAATCATGGCTACATTCACTCAATGGTATCACCAAGTTCGTTCTCTTTATGGCTTGGGTCACCATGGTACTACTGACGTTTGATCTACGTGTAATTTGCGGATTAATTATTTTAGGTTTGTACCTATTAAAAGAAACAAAAGTACCATTTAGCGTCTACAAACCTTTGCTGATGGGTACAACGGTTGTGCTATTAATGAACGCCCTATTTATGTTCTTAATTGCGCCACAACAAGGTACCGATTACATGGGTACTAAAACAGTGTTACTACATGTGTTCGGTCATTACGACATAACATTAGAAACGCTGTTTTACTTGCTAACAGTAACGCTGAAATATTTCAGTATGTTCCCTATTGCATTGGTATTTGTATTTACCACTCACCCAACAGAGTTTTCTGCCAGCTTAAACAAATTGGGGGTACCATACCGTATTTCGTATGCAGTTAGCTTAACATTGCGTTACTTACCGGAAGTGATGAAAGACTTCACCAATATCATGCATGCACAACAAGCACGCGGTGTTGATATTTCAAAGAATGCGCCTGTAATGACACGTATTCGTAACGTAGCCAAAATCTTAGGCCCGTTGATTTTCTCAAGCCTAGATCGCGCTGACGTGATTTCAAATGCAATGACACTACGTGGTTTTGGTCGAAATAAAAAGCGTACTTGGTACAGCTTAAAACCAATGACTAAACAGGACTATGTTGCATTAGCTGTCATTGCTGCAGTATTAGCATTTGGTATCTTCCACCGTGTAGAATCCACCAGCCTGTTCTGGTATCCATTCCATTAATAACACGAAGATACAACGCCAAATAAAAGAAAAGCCGATCACATGTGATCGGCTTTTTCATATCTCTTTTATTACGCTTATTCGCTTTTCGCGTGTTGTAAGCAGCGCTCTTTTTGACCTTTAATTACAAGTAAAATACCCACTAGAATAAACGGAATACTTAGTAACTGACCGGTATTAATCATCATTCCTGTTGAGTAATCTGCTTGGTGAACTTTAATAAATTCAAGCAAGAAGCGTACAGTCATCACTAGCACTAAGAACCAACCAAGTAATAGACCTTTGTACTTACCAATGTCTGTTTTACGATAAAGCGTGAACAATAAAACAAAGATTGCTAAGTAAGAGAAACCTTCATAAAGCATTACTGGGTGACGAGGGATCATATCAACGCGTTCAAAAATTACAGCCCATGGTAAATCACTTGGCTTACCTAGAATTTCTGAATTAAAGAAGTTACCGGTACGAACGAAGAAACCAAATAACGCAGTTGCAATCGCTAGTCGATCTAATAACCATCTGAAATTAATGTTGTAACGTTTAGTGTAGAAATAAACAGCCAGAATAACGCCTAGACCGCCACCATGACTCGCTAAACCACCATTCCAAACAGCAATGATCTGACCTGGATTTGCCCAGTAGTAATCAGGATCGTAAAACACAACATGAAATAAACGCGCACCAACAATAATGCCGACAACCGCATACATTAATAGTGAATCCAAACTTTCAACTGGCTTGTCTTCACGAATATAAATTGACTTCATGACTTGGAAACCAGCGGTAATAGCTAATGCAAATAGCACACCGTACCAGTGAATTTTCAAGCCTAAGAATGACACCATCACGGGGTCGATATTCCAAACAAAATGATCCAAACGAGATTACCTTCTCAGTAACACATAGCCCAAACAATATGAGCTACCTAGAATGAACACAGGTTATCAAGAAAAGTCATTATGGTGAATAAACAGCAGCTTAATTTACCAAAAATTAATCGTTTAAATACTGTCTATTTAGAGCAAACATTGTCGTTAATGAAGAATTGAAAAGCAATTTCGCCCTTTTTTCTTACTTTCATACAAAGCATTATCGGAGCGAGTCATAATGGTTTCCACATCATCTTCTTCTCGCCAAATAGCCGCACCGATACTCAGTGAGCAATACGTTTCATGACCTTTATACTGCAAGATCGTTTGATTTACTTTGAGGCACATTGCCGCCAGCATTTGTTCTAAATGTGCGGTTTCAATGTTCTTAGTAATAATACAAAACTCATCCCCGCCTAATCGATAGAACTTATCATCCGATTGAAGTAATGTCGGAATAATTTGCGCAACATGGATTAACGCTTGATCGCCAAACACATGACCAAATTCATCGTTAATCGTTTTAAATTTATCAACATCAATACCAATTAAGGTAAAAGCATGTTTTGTTGTAATTAGCTTATCGATATATTGATTAAATGAGCGACGATTACGTAATTTCGTTAATACGTCACGCTCAACTAAAAACTGTAATTCTTTGGTTTTGATCTTTAATTGCGCTTCAATTCTTTCTTTTTCACCACGTTGAAAAGAAACTATGTAGTACACCAAAATCGCAATGATAAAGCCGGCCAAGGCAATACCAACAAGTACCCACATATCTTGCTCTTTTTTAGCATTCGATTGCTTAAATTCGACTAACCATACACGGTTAGGCAAGGTCACTTTTCTTACTAAAGTAATACCTTTAGCGCTATCCCAACCTTTACTTTTATACATGACCGGTGAATCTGTAGAGCCTAGACCTGTATCAATAATTTTAATTTGGCTATAAACCCCATTTAAGGAACGGTGAATAATCGAATTCATATAAACAGTTAAATCAACCACACCAACCACAATACCTTTCATGTTTTTTGTATCATGAGTAAACACTGGGTAATAAATCAATAAGCCACGTTTTTCTTTATCGCTATGAGCAAGATACGTCACTTTTTTCATCTCGCCATTCACTTTAATCGATTCTAATGTATCGGCAAGGATCGTTACAGAATCAGAGACATTTGGCTTTCTGGTCGTATTAATATTGTGAATATATAACTGAGTACGCGTACTCAGAGAATAAAATCCGAGAATATCTAAGTTATGATGTGAAAGAGGATAAATATCACTTACCACATAAAGCACATTTGTCGCACCAAAATGGCCATTAAAACTCTGCTCTTTCTTATTTGAAATGGTATAGATATGAAAATCAGGATAACTGTATTTTTGTTTTTCTACGTATTGTTCTACGTTATCAGGCGTCACTCGCTCGAGCCACTGTAAACTTATTAAGCTGTCTGAGTTTTTTATCACTTCCTTCGCAAAACGATCAAAATTCACCCAGTTAGCAGGCGTGCTAGATTGAAAGAAATTAGCCGCAGAGCCGATAAAATTAATATCACTATTGATTTGATCTCTAAGGAGATCAGCTTGACGGGATGCTGCTGATTCAAGAACTGCATTTTGGTTAGTATCTTGAATTTTGTTAATTACAACGACAAGAGAAACTGTTATGCATAAAACAATACTCGACGCTAACAATGGCACCATCTTTGTTCTTATTGTTTTCCGCTGACGACTACTAAATAACATTTACATTCTCTAAGGGTATTAACCATCCCATATTACATTATTTTCCTAATACGCAAACAATGGAACTTAAAAAAGATGATTTAGCAATCACAAAATCCAACATTTGACTTAATATCTAAACATATGACTTTATTAATAATAACTTGACTTATTTTAGGGACAGTAACATATAATATAGGTAGTCATGTCAAAAAAAAGTAGGGACAAGATGTCACTCAAACATCTTCGTACAATCTGGATTGCAACATTCACACTTATAGCACTGACGCTATCAAGTGTTGCTTCTAGTGCCCCACTGATGAGCCTTAAAATGCTCAGCATGACACACAATGCAACAATGAGTATAGATGGTCACTGTGCCGAAATGTCGAACCATGGCATGCATGACACAAGCGTGAAAGATAAGCAATGTGATCAAAAGATGGCAGATATTGATACCTGCTGTTCTATGGCTTGCGTGAGCTTTTCAGCGTACATTCCAAATAACAACACCCATTTATCTCGTTTGTCCCAGTTAGTAAAAATCCCTCAAGATACTAATAGCCATAAGTCGAGCTACCCTCGATCCCTTTATCGTCCTCCGATAGCTTAATTCTGAACTCATCTTCTCGCACTACCCGATCTATACATCGGCTGTAGTTAAGATTCTTTGTATCTCTAGATCCCGCTAGGCTTTGCTTTGTTGTATCTGGAATACACATAGCCACGTTGATACCTATCAGCCGCTATGACTGTTCGGATAAAAAATATGAACATGAAACCTCTTTTACAAACGTTAATCGTTGTAACTGCTGGCTTAACATCTATTGCTTCTCAAGCAACGGCATCAATCACCACTACTGATGTTCCTATGCTCATGCAGCTTATTGAAAATGCAGTTATTAACGATAAAAAGCGCAGTGAAATTACCGCTCAAACTCAAGCTACATTAGAAAACAGTGTTGCAGCTTCCAGCTTGCCCGATCCAAAACTGAAAATGGGATTTGGTGGCTTGCCAATCGATAGTTTTTCATTTGATAGCGACCCCATGACCATGCTTTCAGTTGGTTTAATGCAACAGTTTGGCCGTGGTGCAACACTCGATTTGCAACAACAAAAAGGTGAAATTCAAGCCAAAGGTATTGAATTACAACTTGGTGTGCGTGAATTAGACATTACTAATGCCATCACACAGAGTTGGTTAGAACTTGGTTATTTGCAGCATGTTGAAACCATTATCAAACAAAATAAGCGTTTATTTACCGAATTAGCGCAGGTAACAAAAACCAATTACGCCAACGGTACCAATGAAGCGCAAGATGTTCTGCAAGCTGAGCTACAAGTTATCAAAATCAATGAAAAACTAGATCTTAACCAGCAGCAACAACAGCGCCTAATTAACCAACTCTCTGAATGGCTTGGTCCACAATGGCTAGCGAACACCAATAACATTAACGCTATACAACCTTTAAAGTGGACCAAACTCAACCAGCTTCTTCCACAATTAGAAAAGCGAACTGAACACTACCAACTATTGCGCCAGCACCCAATGGTAAAGATTTCTGATACGGCAATTTCAGCCAGTGAAACCCAAGTAGATATTGCCTCAGAAGCCTATAAACCCCAGTTTGGTGTTGAAGTCATGTACGGTGCCCGTTTTGCCAATGGCATGAATGGAAAACCGGCATCAGACATGCTGTCAGCTTATCTCACCATGGATGTCCCGTTGTTCACAGAGAACAAGCAAGACCGTACCTACAATGCCGCTCAGCAACAGGTCATCGCAGCGAAATCTCAGCGTGATCTATTGCTACAACAGATGAATGCCAAGGTAAATACGCTATTGATTGAACGTCACAATCTATTAAATCGAATTGAGCGTTACAAAAAAAGCCTACAACCCCAAGCTAAAGCCAGAACTCAAGCAGTAGAACGTGGCTATCAAAACAATACTGCCTCATTTAAAGATGTGATCACCGCCGCCAATGATGAGTTAAACCTTGATATCGAACGTGTACGTATCGAAACCGATCTGCAATTAGCTAACAGTCAATTGGCTGCATTAATCAATGGTTTTGATATTCAATCTCCAGCATTAACCAACAATAATAATCAGTAAGGGTTAACCATGAAAACGCATTCTACTTTTGCCATCGCTGCACTCGCTCTTGTTATTGGTGGTGTTATCGGGGGGATAGCTGCACCGTATTTTTCAAGCCACTCTGAGCATCAAAATCAAGCAGCAACAACCTCAAATGATGAGCCGCTTTACTGGGTTGCACCAATGGATCCTAACTATCAACGTGATAAACCGGGTAAATCGCCAATGGGGATGGATTTGATCCCTGTTTATGCTGATGACTTAAACGGCAACAATGATAAGCCCGGTACGGTAAAAATCGATCCAGCCGTTGAAAACAATCTTGGGGTTAAAACAGCATTCGTGACGAAACAAGTGTTATCACCGCAAATTGCCACGATCGGTTATATCGCTTTTGATGAAAGTCAGTTATGGCAAACTAACTTACGTGTCAGTGGATGGGTGAAAAAGCTGTATATCAATGCGGTGGGTGAAAAAGTTAAGAAAGACGATGTACTTTTTACCCTTTACTCTCCTGAATTGGTGAAAGCCCAAGAAGAATTGCTAAATGCATACCGTAGCGGTCGTTCAGGATTAGTGTCTGGCGCAAAACAGCGTCTGCTTTCAATGGGTGTCGATCAAGCTCAAATCAACCAAGTACTACAAACAAAAAAAGCCAAACAAACCATTGATATTAAAGCATTAGGCAATGGGATCATCGCTAGCTTAAATGTGCGAGAAGGTGGTTACTTATCACCAAGCCAAACCGCAATTAGTGCAGGTACTATTAATGAAGTATGGGTCAACGCTGAGATTTTTGAGCGCCAAGCCCACTGGGTAAAGCAAGACACGCCAGCCACCATGACACTAGAAGCGATTCCAAACCAACAATGGCAAGGTAAGGTGGATTATATCTACCCTATTTTAGATCCCAAAACACGCACGCTGCGAGTACGCCTAAAATTTGCCAATGATAATGGTGATTTAAAACCAAACATGTTTGCCAATGTCACCTTACAACCTCACTCAGAAGACACAGTACTGACAATCCCTTCTCAAGCAATTATTCGCTCAGGAGGCATGAGCCGTGTGGTGCTCTCTGAAGGTGATGGTAAATATCGCTCAGCCAAAATCATGGTAGGTCGTGAAGCCGACAATATCACTGAAGTCGTTGAAGGCTTAAAAGAAAACGATCGTATTGTTACTTCGGCACAATTCATGTTGGATTCTGAATCGAGCCAATCTGCCGATCTATCACGCATTAATGGTCAAGATGAAAAACAAGCATCTGTATGGGTCACAGGTACCATCACAGACATCATGCTTGATCATAATATGCTCACCATCAACCACCAGCCAGTACCAGAGTGGAGCTGGCCGGGTATGGTGATGAATTTTGATCTCACGAAAGATATCGACACGTCAACACTGGCTAAAAACCAAAATATTGAGTTTGAAATTCAAAAAACGCCACAGGGCAAATATGAAATTCTGGCATTAAAAATCGCAGACAAACAAGCTGCGAATAAGCACTGGATCAAAGGCAGAATCACTATGCTCATGGCCGATTTCAATATGATCACCGTTAGTCATGAAGCCGTCAATGATTGGCAATGGTCTGCCGGCGAAATGAACTTCACCACGGATGGGAGCGTTAATTTAAATGACTTTAAAGAAGGTGAACCCGTTTCATTCTTAGTGGTAAAAGAGAACGCAGATTACGTCTTAAAAGCGCTTAAACCTGCCAATAATAAGGGAGATAAATAATGATCCCTGCCATTATTCGCTGGTCGATCAACAACCGCTTATTGGTGTTGATTGCAACGCTATTTCTCACCCTTGGTGGCTTATACAGCGTTAAGAATACGCCCGTTGATGCCATTCCTGATCTTTCTGATGTACAGGTGATCATCAAAACCAGTTACCCCGGTCAAGCGCCACAAGTGGTAGAGGATCAGGTGACCTATCCATTAACAACAGCCATGTTAGCCGTACCGGGAGCTGAAACCGTTCGTGGTTATTCTTTCTTTGGTGATTCCTATGTCTACATTATCTTCAATGATAAAACCGACATGTATTGGGCTCGATCACGGGTACTGGAATATTTAAGCCAAGTTGCGCCTAAATTACCGGCTAATGCCAAGCCAACATTAGGCCCAGATGCGACAGGTGTGGGCTGGATTTACAGCTATGTATTGCAAGATAAAGCCGGTAAGCACGATCTGGCAGAGCTTCGTAGCCTGCAAGACTGGTTCTTAAAATACGAACTGCAAACCGTTGAAGGAGTATCCGAAGTTGCCACCGTAGGCGGTATGGTGAAGCAATACCAAGTGGAAATCGATCCCGCTAAGTTACGTGCTTATGATTTAACGTTGCAGCAAGTCAACATGGCGATCCAAAACGGCAACCAAGAAACAGGCGCATCAGTTATTGAAGTTGCTGAAGCCGAACATATGGTTCGCACCACAGGCTACTTAACAGATATTAATGATATTAAATCACTACCATTGAAAGTCACTGCGACAGGAACACCGTTACTGTTAGGTGATGTAGCTACCATTAATATGGGTCCACAAATGCGTCGTGGTATCTCAGAATTTAACGGTGAAGGTGAAGCGGTTGGTGGCGTTATCGTGATGCGATTTGGCGAAAATGCCAGTGCCGTGATTGATAAAGTCAAAGCAAAACTCGATACGTTACAACGTAGCTTACCTGACGGTGTTGAAATAGTCGCCACTTATGATCGCTCGACCCTTATCGATCAAGCGGTAGAAAATCTATGGCAAAAACTGGCGGAAGAATTCATTGTTGTAGCCATTGTTTGTGCACTCTTTTTATTCCATCTACGCTCATCGCTGGTGATCGCCATTAGCTTACCGATCGGTATTTTATCTGCGTTCATCATCATGCATTGGCAAGGCATTAATGCCAACATCATGTCATTAGGCGGCATCGCTATCGCCATTGGTGCCATGGTAGATGGTGCCATCGTGATGATTGAAAATCTGCATAAACACATTGAACGTACTCCACTGACCAATGAAAACCGTTGGCAAGTGATAGCTAAAGCAGCAGAAGAAGTCGGCACGCCTCTGTTCTTCTCGCTACTGATCATCACACTCAGCTTTGTGCCGGTGTTTGCACTGGAAGGTCAAGAAGGCAAGATGTTCTCTCCCCTCGCCTTTACCAAAACCTATGCAATGGCGGCAGCAGCAGGGTTAGCGATCACCTTAGTGCCCGTGTTAATGGGTTACTTTGTCCGAGGTCGAATTTTACCTGAAAGCAAAAACCCAATTAATAAAGCTCTGATTGCGCTTTATCGCCCGATGCTCAACATCAGCTTACGTTTTCCTAAAACCATCATTGCAATTGCAATTGCGTTAATGGCGTCGTCTTACTATCCGATCACCAAGTTAGGTAGCGAGTTTATTCCGCCATTAGACGAAGGCGATCTGATGTACATGCCGACCACTTACCCGGGGATCTCAATTGGTAAAGCCCGTGAGTTATTACAGCAAACCAATAAATTGATCAAAACCGTACCTGAAGTCGAAACCGTGTGGGGCAAAGTGGGACGTGCAGAATCGGCAACCGATCCCGCACCTTTAACCATGATCGAAACAGTGATCCAATTAAAACCGAAAGATCAATGGCGAGAAGGTGTCACCAGTGAATCACTACGTAAGGAATTTGATCAATTAATTCAATTTCCGGGCTTAACCAACGCATGGGTTATGCCGATCAAAACTCGTATTGATATGTTGGCAACGGGGATCAAAACCCCTATCGGGATCAAAATTGCTGGCCCAGATCTACAAGTGATAGAAAAAATTGGGGCAGAGCTTGAACCTATCCTTAATAACATCACAGGGACAGCTTCTGTGTATGCCGAGCGTGTTGCTGGCGGTCGCTACATCACAGTCGATATTAAACGTCGTCAGGCGGCACGATATGGCCTGTCAGTGAAAGATGTTCAACAAGTGATTTCGACTGCTGTCGGTGGTATGAACGTCAGTGAAAGTGTTGAAGGTTTAGAGCGTTACCCGATTAACGTGCGTTACCCGCAATCTTACCGAGATTCTGTCACTAAGTTACAAAACCTTCCGCTTGTAACACCCAATGGTGCACGTATTGCCTTAGCTGATGTCGCTGATATTCGCTATGAAGACGGTCCACCTATGATCAAAACCGAGAATGCTCGCCCTAATGGTTGGGTATTTGTTGATATTGATGATCGCGACTTAGGCTCATACGTGGCTGAAGCACAAAAAACGGTGGCAGAGCAGCTTAAATTACCCGCAGGCTATTCTCTTGCATGGTCTGGTCAATATGAATACATGGAACGTGCAAAAGCCCGTTTAAGTATTGTTGCACCATTAACCATTAGCATCATCATGCTGCTGCTTTATTTTAGCTTCCGCAGAGTTACTGAAGTGCTGGTGATCATGGCAACCCTACCTCTCGCAATGGTAGGTGGCTTATGGCTAATGTGGTACTTGAACTTTAACTTCTCGATTGCCGTTGGAGTTGGTTTTATTGCTCTTGCAGGTGTTGCTGTCGAGATTGGTGTCATCATGTTGGTTTATCTCAACCAAGCATGGAACTTTAAACAGCAAGATAGCGCAGAGAAAAACCTCACCACCGACGATCTCCATGCTGCGATTCATGAGGGTGCCGGACAACGTGTTCGCCCTGTCATGATGACAGTACTTACCGTGATCATCGGTTTAATTCCCATCATGTATGGGGCAGGAACAGGCTCGGAAGTCATGCAGCGTATTGCGGCACCTATGATAGGCGGCATGGCATCAGCGCTGATCCTCACTCTACTTGTCATCCCTGCCGTATTTAAACTTTGGAAAAATATGGCAATGAAAAAGTCGGCATAAACCAGCTCAATCACGTGGTTATCTAATCAGGGTAACCACACTACTTACTTCAATATAAAGGAATAGAAAATGAAATTATTCAATCACACATTAGTTGCATTATTACTTACCACCTCAAGCGTGGCACTAGCTGAAATGGATCACAGTAAAATGGACCATAGTAAGATGGATCATGGTGAAATGAAAATGGATCACAGCAGTATGGATATGGAAGGTATGTCTGCTGTTGGTATGCCAGCGAAAGGCGCAAAACCTGATAAGGTGGTACACGTAATCTTATCGGATGACAACAAAATCACCTTTAAAAAAGACGTTGATATCCAGCCCAATGATGTCGTGCAGTTTGTTGTAATGAATACAGGTAAGATTGATCATAACTTCACCATTGGCTCAAAAGAAGAGCAAGACAAACATCGTAAAATGATGGCAACAATGGATCACAGTAACCATGAGCATGACCACGATGACGGTAGCAGCGTAACCGTTGCACCAGGTAAGGCTAAACAAATTTTATGGCATTTCCACGGTGATAATAATGTTGTTCTATCTTGTAACATGCCGGGACATTCAGAAGCTGGCATGACGAAAACATTAACGCTTTAAATCAGATTCATCGCGATCTAATTTACCGTGGCTGTGAACCATGCAGCCACGGTAAGTTCATATAATAAGATAAGTAGCTCTAACTATAATATTGGTCAAAAATCCTATCAATCACTCCAGAAAATAGTATTTCCGAGCCATATACTGGAATATCAATTGCCGTGAGTTTTTGCTCAATATCTGCTGCATTGGATGAGAAGAACAGTGTCGGTAAATGACTATAGCTACCTGTAATGCATTGCCCTTTCAGGGCTAAGTGATCGACACTCATAGCAAAAATCATATGTTGAATTTCAGTCATTTCTCTTAATGAATCCACTTTAAAGCACACTGGCGTAAACCAATCTAAATTTGGTCGTTGGTAATTCATTAATGGCTCAGGTAATGCGGCTGATTGCCCAGTTTGGCTCATCAATGACTGCGCAAGTACCATAGAAGCATCAATGATTTCTAGCTCTTGTGGTAATAACCCCTGCTGTTTGAAACGCTGACAACTTTCAGCCGTTAATGCCAAGGGTAATTCAGTACATCCCAGTACCACTTTCTTACACCCTTGCTGAGCTACTTCATCACAAATTACATCACATAATAACTGCTCGGCTTGCTGCGTAATTTTGGCGGTTTTAATCCCATATTCGGAATGGTAAATCGCATCCATGACCTTTCGCTGATTCGCAGTAGAAGGCTTAGTCGCAGCAATACCATACTCTAGTAACGCTGATTGATATAAACCTGAATTCACTAAACTATCGACGCCCATTACTAATACGATATCTTGGGTATCCGATAAGCTTTCAGCAGTTTGCTTGATCATATCAACAAAATTAAACGGCAGTGCTGGCACCAGTTGTCGAAATAATTCATGAGCACTATTACACGCAAGCCCAATGGTTTCAGCACCTAAATACTGCATTAATCTTAAGGTATATAATGCAGTATCGTATTTACGCAATTCAGGTAAATCAGTCGGTTGCCATTGTGTACCCACCTCTTCAGGTCGGTATGCTAAACGCGCATTACCAAACGCAACAAACTCACGCTGTGGGTGAGCCTCCACCGTTGCCATTTTTTCAAGTAAATCAGCCATCGCTTCATTACCCATACCACCAATAATGCCAACACGCGTTCTTTCCATATAGGACTCCTTGTCCATCTAATCAAACTGTTAGCAGTCTAATGAGAAAGGCAAGGCGAATCTTTGACAGAATATGACTATTTCATGTTTGCTATTTATGAATGTGTTAGTGAATATTTCGCTATTAATTATTCGTAACACCACAAGACTGATGATCTGTTTTACATACACAATCAGCTGCTTCTATTTGCACCGTAACATGCTCAATATCAAAGTGATCATGAACATGATGCTTAATATCATCAGCTAGTGATTGCGCTTGTAAATAATCGTCAACAACGAGGTGTACCGTCATGGCATTTTCCGTGGTACTCATCGGCCATACATGCAAATCATGGAAAGTAGCAACATTTGGTAATGCCGCTAAATACGCTTTTAACCCTGCCATATCAACGTTGCTTGGTACTGCATCTAATGAATAGTTAATTGAATCTTTTAGCAGTCCCCATGTGCCAATTAAAATGACCACCACAATCGCTAAACTGGTCGCAGGATCGAGCCAATCCCAACCCGTAATATTAATAATGAACGCTGAAAGAATGACACCAAGCGATACTGCGGCATCCCCTGCCATATGCAAAAATGCCCCTTTCATATTCAAGTCATGCTTTTGACCTTTAGCAAATAACATGGCAGTCGCTGCATTAATTAGAACACCGATAAAAGCAACCACCATTACCGTAGTATCTGCAACAGGACGAGGATCTGAAAAACGCTGCACGGCTTCCCAAGCAATCGCACCTAATGCAAACAGGAGCAACACGGCACTGGTTAATGATGCCAAAATAGTCACTTTACGAAAGCCGTAAGTACGATGATCTGTTGCCGCCTTTTTTGCGAGTGCAAAAGCCCCCCAAGCTAACACTAATGTGACAACATCACTTAAGTTATGTCCAGCATCGGCAAGTAATGCCAAAGAGTCAGTTATAAAACCGTAAACTGCTTCTACAACGACATAAATAAGATTGAGCGCAATGCCGATGGCAAAAGCAAAATTGTAGTTTGAAACGTGATGATGATGATGCGTGTGCGCCATTAGCCAATACCCAAATAATTATTTTCTATTGTTAATCTTACTACTATGGCAAAAAACAGCATGCAACCTCATCTTTCATATATAAAAAAAGCAGCCGAAGCTGCTTTTTTAAAATACAAACTAGCAATTCAATATGAATTATTCAGCGCTTGATTCATCACCACGTAAGTTAATTTGTAATGCTTGAAGGAAGTTACGAAGCACTTGATCTTTACATACACGGTAATGTTTATGATCAACCTTACGGAAAAATGCACTTAATTCGTGCTTGCTTAAACGAAAATCCACTAGCTTGAGCAGATCCAACACTTCATCAGCCTTTAAGTTCAAGGCAATTTGCAGCTTTCTGAAAATAATATTGTTGGTTAATTTCGTTTCTGGCGCAGGTTGTGGACCTTCTTTCTTACCGCGCTTTTGATTAATAAAACCATTTAAGAACGAAGCAAACTCTTCATCTGAACAGCTTTTATAATCATCGCTATCATCAGGTTTAAGCCAATTACAAACTTGCTCACGAGTCACGGTTACATCCGCTTGAGCAAATATTTCAATAACTTGGCTATCATTTAAATCAAAGATATAGCGAATACGGCGTAAAATATCGTTATTAGTCACAATTTTTCCAGTTTAGTAGGCTGTCACACAAGGTATCTCAGCAAAATTTGCGCCGATACTACCAGAAGCAGCGCGATTATTCACTGCCCTTCATCAGTGAGGATACATCCACCGTAGCTATCATGGCTTTTGCTAACGGATTCTTTTCACTGGTGATCAAAAGCTGGTTATCTTTATACCAATGTACCGCTTCCCACTGAGAGTAAATACGTAATCGCTTGTACTTTGCACTCGACCAATCAATTTGATTATCTTTCACTTTAATCAACCAAATAAACGAATACCCCAGTAATACTTCTTTTCGATAACCCAATAGCACTAACGTCGAAGTTTTAGGATCATAATCAGCACTGGTGATTAGCCCTTCAACTGGGTAATTGCCTTCAGGTGCCACCGTTTGTTGTTTTTTCATCGGGTTTAAGCGATATAGCTTGGTATGCTCATCTTGCCAGTTTTTACTAAACAGCCACAATTGATCACCCACAACCGTAATGGCTTCACTGTCAAAGTTATGCTCGTAAGTTTTGCCATGCTCAAAGTCTTTAAAGCGATAACGCAACGTGCTCACAGGTTTTACTGTACGCTTATTATTTAATGCACTTAGCGGCACCTTATAGATGATCCCACCATTACGACGGGTCGAGTTATTGCCCGTGTCACCGATATATAAATAACGTTGGCTTTGCGCTAACGCTTCCCAATCATAATTACGGCTATTCTGTACCGTTAATGTTTTAGTGATAGTTTTAAAATCAGACGATAATTGATAGATCTGATTCTTACTACCACTGTCATTATGTGACCATACTTTACCGTCAACAATCGCGATCCCTGAAGACTCATCCAATGTTGTCGGTAAGTTAGCGATAACATCAACATCTAATGGTTTTCTCACTGAATAGGTTGTCGCTGAGCTACAGCCAGAAATGCTTAACAACACCACCAGCAGATATACCTGTTTTTTGAACATCCCCATCACTTACATCAACACCCATTACTCATCATTTTTATCATCACTTTACGGTAACTCCGTTAGAAAAATGTCATCGCTAAATTCAGCAAAAAAAGCACATACCAACCATACTTAGAAAGTTGGAATTACCATGAACACGAAGTTTAGTGTTTAACACCTTGATATGCGAGACATTATGCTAATACGACTTTTATTCCTTAGTATTATATTCATGGCATCCGTCCCCACCTATGGTAGCAGTGAACAACAGCCACCTCCTCTTGTCTTACCTGAGATTCTACAACCTGATAAACCAACACCAAATGTAACACCATCACCTTTTGTAAGAACAGGTCCGACAATTCAAGTCGCTATTTTATTAGATGCGAGTGGCTCAATGGGCGGATTAATCGATCAAGCCAGAGAGCAAATCTGGTCAATCATTAATGCCATTGCACTAGCAAACAAGCATGAACAGCCAGTGACATTACAAGTTGGTCTGTTTGAATATGGTGTAGAACATCAATCAAAACATGATGGTTACATGCGTTTACTATCGCCATTAACATCAGATCTAGACCAATTTTCTGAAGCATTATTTGCAATCAAAATTGGTGGTAGTAAAGAATATGCACCTAAAGCGATTCAAGAAGCGACGAATCGATTACAGTGGAGCCAACATCCTGACGATTTACGCTTAATTATCATTGCCGGTAACGAAGAGTTTCAACAAGGTGATATCCCTATCAGTCACGCAGTGCCATTAGCTGTCAGTAAAGGGATCATTATCAATTCGCTCTACTGTGGAAATCATGCAAAAGGCCGTGATTTACAATGGGCAACCCCTGCGCTTTTAGGACATGGCCGCTATCTCAATATCGATCATAAGAAAGACGCCCCTCGCATTGAAACACCTTATGACGACGAGATTATTTTATTAGGGCAAAAGCTTAACGATACCTATATTGGTTATGGTGCTAAAGGTAGCAGTAAAAAGCAGCAGCAAATTGTTCAAGATAGCAATGCCTCTTCGCTATCTAAATCAAGCAGTACCGAACGCAGTATTGCGAAAGCAGGCAGACAGTACAAAACCCAAGATTGGGATCTAATCTCGCTCGCGGAAGAAAATTTAAACCAAGGCATCGCGCAAGCCAAAAAAGATCAGCTACATTTTAAAGGGCTTAATGATGAAGAAATCAGTAAAAAGCTCAAACAAAAAATCAGTCAACGACAACACATACAACAGCAAATTGCTGATTTAGAAAAACAGCGTAACAGCTATATAAAACAAGCAAAAAATAATAACACCAACAAAACTGATGACTTGGGAAATGCGATCATTTTAACCATTCAGGATCAAGCTAAAACAAAAGGCTTTAGTTTCCAATGAACGCACAATACTGTAAACAGATCCGCACATGGTGGATCTGCCTTTCCTTACTGCTCGCTTCATTTAGTGCCATAGGGCTAACCCTCTCCCCACTAGCAGGTCCGACGTACACTGGTGATTTGGCTGTATTAGAAAAAAAGCGGGTTATTCGCGTGTTAGTCTCTGCCGATCTAGGGTTTTACTACATCGAAGATGGCTTACCAAAAGGGATCATTGCGGAATTACTCCATCACTTTGAACTCGATATTCATAAAACCAAACCTAAACTGAGTCTACAAGTGATCCCGGTTCATCGTGATCAACTGTTAAAATACCTTGTTGCTGGATATGGCGATCTTGCGGTGGCGAATTTAACTGTCACAGAGCAACGGAAAAAAATGGTCGCTTTTAGTGATCCCGTACTTAGTGATATCAATGAAGTGATTATTAACAACCTTGATTCTCCTGAAATCACGGACATCATACAGCTTAGCGATCAGGAGATCTGGGTAAGAAAAAGTTCGAGTTATTATCAAAGCCTACTCGAAGTAAATAACCGTCTCTTGCTACAACACCTCCCCCCGATGAAAATCCAGTTTATCGAAGAAACGTTAGAAGATTATGAATTGCTAGAAATGGTCAATCTAGGGCTAATGAACATGACCGTGCTCGATGAGCATAAAATGAAAATATGGAAAGATTTATTACCTAAACTACGAATTAATACCGCCTTTGTATTACGTAGTAATGGAGAAATTGCATGGGCTATGCGCAAAGACAGTCCTAAATTAATGGCACTGGTCAACGATTATATCGCACAAGTAAAATCTGGAACTTTATTAGGTAATGTTATTTATAACAAATATTTAGACAGCCAAGGTTGGATAGATAATCTACTTAGTGATAATAATATAGATAAAATGG
>NZ_SSMG01000101.1 GCF_009873615.1 Photobacterium lucens | reverse complement strand
TGTTTTTTTTTTCTGAATAATCAGAAAAATCGATTTTTGACGTGTAGATCGATAAATTATTCTGTATCATCATGCGCACTAAGCATATGGAAATCTTTTGTTACATATTTTAATAAAATGAAAGATTCAAATGACTTCTAAACGTGTAGAAGACTGGAACAAAATAAGTAGCATGGAAGCTGCAAAAAATAAAAAAAGCCAAGCTAAATCATTTAGCTTGGCTTAATTATTTGTCAAATCGATAGGTTTATCGATAAGTGTTATACACGTACATCAAGTGGGATAATCGTTACTTTATCACCAATCTCTGCATTTTCTTGCTCTGGTAATATTTCAATTAAGCAGTTTGCTTCACTCATTGAACGTAGAATTCCTGAACCTTGCGAACCTGTACTTTTCACCACTAATCGACCATTAGCATCGAAACTGGATATACCACGAGTATATTCAGTACGTCCTGGGCGAGAGCGTAGCGTCTCTGTCGCAATCGCTTGATGGGTTTTAGGTTGCCAATTCACAATTCCTTGTTGTTTACGAATAGCAGGCTCGACAAATTGTAAAAACGCCACCATCACAGCAACTGGGTTACCCGGTAAACCAAAGAAAGGCACATCACCAATAGTACCAAAGGCAAGTGGTCGACCTGGACGCATATTGATACGCCAGAAGTTGATTTGACCTAACTTATCAAGAACAGTTTTGATGTAATCCGCATCACCGACTGAGACGCCACCTGATGATAAGATCAAATCGGCTTGGCTGCTTGCCTGTTGTAAGGTTTTTTCAAGAGATGCTTCGTTATCATCAATAATACCAAGATCGACCACGTCACAGCCTAACTTGGTCAGTAGCGCGTACAATGTGTAGCGGTTTGAATCGTAAATACAGTTAGGCTTTTGTTGCTCACCCGGTTGCTGTACTTCATCGCCAGTTGAGAAAATCGCAACACGAATAGGTTTGTTGATGGTGATTTTATCAATACCTAATGAGGCAACCATGCCTAACTCGGGTGCTGTAATTGTTGTACCAGCAGACACCGCAACTTGACCTAATGCTAGATCTTCACCAGCTTGACGCACGTTTTGACCAGCTTTGATTTTACCCATAGCAAGATTAAACGTGACCTTGTCACCTTCTTGGTTTGCTTGCTCACGCATAATGACTGTATCGGCACCTTGTGGCACGGGAGCACCTGTCATAATGCGTACTGCTTCACCTGCTTGTAGGGTGTTATCATAGCTATGGCCTGCCAACACTTGACCTACAACATGGTAGTTTTCACGATCGAGATCATCGCCACGAATCGCATATCCGTCCATTGCTGAATTGGTATGTTGTGGCACGTTAACTGGCGATAAAATGTCTTGTGCGACAATTTGTCCTAATGCTTGGTGAAGGCTTACGGACTCGCTGTTGTTTAATGGTTTGATTTGTTCAAGAATTTTTTCACGACCTTGAGCAACCGATAACATGCCTGTTGGATTAATATCGCTACAGCTTAATGTTTGTGCTTCAGGATTTGCACTTTTGTGAGCGTAATCAATAACGAAATCTGTAATTTGGTCAAGATTGTTAATATCCATTTGTGGCAAGGCACTATCAGCAGGGATATTGGCAGCAATAGCAATAATATTAGCGTCTTCTGGATGTAACCAAGGTTTACCGATTTCTTCTCGGTGTAGTTCAATTTTAGGGAAATCGAGCTTTTTAAAACCTTCCACCAAAATCAGATCTAATTGGGTTTGATCCAATTGGCTCAGCAAATAGGGAAGTTGGGCTTCTTCTTCTGGCGTTTCTGTTACTAATGCACGACGGTAACGGGAAGAGATCAACATTTGGCTTGCCCCCGCTTTACGTAAGCGGTAACTGTCTTTGCCTTCTTGGTCGATATCAAAATTATGGTGGGCATGTTTAACCACGGCTACACGCAATCCACGCTTGACCAACTTAGGTAACATGGCTTCAAGTAAGGTGGTTTTTCCGGTTCCACTGAAAGCGGCAAAGCCTAGTAGAGGTAGCGAGGCGTTAATTTGACTCATGTAGCACTCCAAATTGAGAGAGTTCTTCAGGGGTATTTAGGTTAACGAAGGCATTAGGTTGATCACTAAAATCCACCGTTATCATGTTGCATTGGCGATAAAGTAAGATGATTTTACGATCGCCATTGGCAAGAAAGGCTTCAAGCTTGGGTAAGATCCGACGATGCATTAACGTTACAACGGGCTGAATATGCTCTCCATTGTGGGCTACGGCAATATCTGTATTTTCATCACAGGCATTTGCCATTCGCTTAACTAAATCATGGGGCAGTTGTGGGCAGTCACAAGGGACGAAACCGATCCAATCATTATCAATGGTAGATAAAGCGGCATGCATACCGCCTAATGGACCGGGATAGTCTTTAATCGTATCACCAAACACGTTACCGAATCGGGAGTAACGTTCTTGGTTACGATTAGCGTTAATGGTGATATGCGAGGTTTGTGGCTTCAGCGTTTCGATAACATGTTGAATTAATGGCTTATTAGCCAGCTCTATTAACCCTTTATCATTGCCTCCCATGCGGCTGGCTTGGCCACCCGCTAAGATGACCCAATGGGTTTGTTCAGGCGTAGGCATAGTTATTCTTGCTATCCTTATCTTGTTTAACAAGCTGCAGATCTGCACGCTCAATCAATTTTGTGTCATTAATTGTCCACTGGCGACGGCATAACGCAGTTAGTTCATTATGCTGGTGGCTAGTGATCACAAGGCTTGAACCTCGTTCTAATAAATCTTTTGCCAGTACGACTTGGCGACTGATGGATTCTTTATCCATGCTTGCACTGGATTCATCCATCAAGAGTACACTTGGCTTTAATACCCATGCACGTGCCATCGCAACACGTTGGCGTTCACCGCCAGATAAAACAGAAACGTGTTCATCTGCAAGGGTCTCTAATCCTACCATTCTTAAGGCGTTAATGGCTTCATTTCGACGCTGTTGGCGATCACGAACGATGTATTTTAAGCCATAACAAACATTATCAAACACTGTGCCATCAAACATATACGGTGTTTGGTGCATGTAGATAATCCCGTTTTGGTAACAACCACCAAATATGCGACTTAACCAATGCTGTTGAGTGTTGAGTTTTCCTGTTGTCGGTTTTTGTAACCCTGCAAGGACTTTTAGTAGGGTGGTTTTACCTACACCATTATCACCGGTTAAATACACCGCATCCTGTGGCTCAAGCTTTAACTGAGGAATATGAAAAAGTAAGCGATGTTTAAAACGAACTGAAAGATCCGTCGCTTCGATTGAAATATGCGTCATATCAATGCCCCAGCTTAGTTGGTACGCAAGTGGGCTTTGCCACGAGAGATTGATAAAATAAAGTTTAGACCGAGAGCGAGAATTAATAAGACCATTCCCAAGGCGACACCTTGTGCAAACGCACCTTTAGAGCTTTCCAATGCAATGGCTGTCGGAATATTTCGTGTTGAATTTAAGATGTTGCCACCAACCATCATTGAACAACCCACTTCTGTAATAATGCGGCTGAACGAAGCGACAATGGCGGCTAATAATGGAAAACGGCTTTCCCACATTAAGCTCATTAATGCGCGTGGATAACTCGCACCTAAAGAAATCGCAGTTTCCCATGCTCGACGATCGCTGTTTTGAAACGCAGCGTGCATCATCGAAATTAAAATAGGTAAACAAATTAAGATTTGTCCTAACACCATGGCATGTTGGGTAAATAGCATTTGCCAATCACCTAATGGACCAGAACGAGAGAGCAACATATAAAGCAATAAGCCAATAACGACGGTGGGTACAGATTGCAGTGTATTGATGAATGAAAGGGTGAGCCAACGGCCTGGAAATTTGCCATAGGCAAGGGCGAAGGCAATCAGTAAAGAGGGGATCAATACAATCGCAATAGCTAAAAGAGAGACAGAAAAAGAGACACCCACAATGCCCCATAGCGCACTATCACCACTAAAGAGAAGTTGAACTGCTTGTTGCGTTGTCTGCCAAATATTCATTCTAATTTTTTCTATTAATTAACGGGTTACGCCGAACACATCCTGAGTTAATTATAACAGAAGTCATAACTAGGCAGGATAGTGTTCGGCGTAAAGTACTACAAATCCGAATTAACGGAATGAATTACTGTGTGATTGCATCGGCAACGAATAGTTGCTGACCATGACGTTGGTAATCGTTGATCATGGTTTGTGCTTTAGAATTAACTAACCAGTCGCTGAATGTTTTTGCACCTTGGTAGTTAATATTTGGGTAACGGCTTGGGTTAACTAGAATCACTTGGTAAGGGTTGAATAGACGCTTGTCACCTTGCACCATCATTTCTAGGTTTAGTTTGTTCTCGTAAGCAAGCCATGTACCACGGTCTGTTAGTGTGTAACCTTGTAATTCAGATGCCATGTTTAGCGTAGGGCCCATGCCTTGACCTACTGCTTTGTAACCACCGAAGTTTGGTTCCATTTTAGTTTGTGCCCAAAGGTTCAGCTCTTTCTTATTTGTACCTGAATCATCACCACGAGAAATGAAGACTGAATCGGTTTCAGCAATTTTTACTAATGCATCAGCAACATCTTTGTCGCCTTTGATTTTTGCTGGATCGCTTTTAGGGCCAACAACAATGAAATCGTTATGCATTAATTTACGAGGAAGTACACCGAAACCACCTTCAACAAATTTCGCTTCAGCTTTTGGCGCGTGAGTCATCACCAAATCCACATCACCATTTTCGCCCATACGTAATGCTTTACCTGTACCGGCAGCTAACACTTCAACAGTGTAACCAGTGTCTTTTTTAAACGCAGGAAGCAGGTAATCAAGCAAACCTGAGTGATAGGTGCTAGTTGTTGTAGCTAGACGGATAGTTTTATTTTCGTTGTTATCAGCAGCATGACAAAGACTTGCTGTTGCAAGACCTAGGATAACTAAACTTGTTTTTAAAAAGTTCATAAGGTGTTAGACCCAAAAATGTAAGTAAAAAAATAGGTGGGATATTTTGCTCCCTAAAAGCTTATGCGCTTATAAGCAAATAAAATGCCAGTTTGATTAGTATTTGTGTTATCTATTTATGATTTTTATAATTTATTGATTATTAAGTGTTATCTCGGGTTTTTGGCTTAATATTAATAATCATGCTGAAATCTACTTTGACTTTATTGTCTAGGGTGAGACAAAATGTCGCATCTTTATTATGGGTAATAATGTCTCTATATGTCTGATCTTGAATTAAATGCGCCGTGGACAGCTGTTTCTGTACTAGTTGTTGATGATGAACCGGGTATGCGCGCCATCCTAAAAAAAGCCTTAAGTAAAAAATTCGCTCAAGTGGATACGGCTGGCAGTGTAGAAGAAGCAGAAGAAATTCGTAAACGTTGCCATTTTGATTTATTGATCGTGGATATTAACTTACCGGGGCGTTCCGGTATTGATTGGCATGAAGCGTTTGATCCTACGACACGCCGTAGTGATGTGATCTTTATGACAGGTTATGCGGATTTAGAAATGGCGATTCAAGCACTTCGTGCGGGTGCCTCTGATTTTATTTTAAAACCGTTCAATCTAGAACAAATGATGCAATCGGTGAGCCGTTGTATTGAGCGTCGCTTGGTTGAGCGCCAAAACTTTGCTTTGCAACGCGATGTTGAGCGTAGCTATCCTGTCGATATCATCGGCGATGCTGAAAGCACTCAACGCATGAAAAAGATGATTGCTCAAATTGCACCATCGGTTGCTGCGGTATTAGTGGAAGGTGAATCGGGTACTGGTAAAGAGCTGGTGGCGCGTGCGCTTCATCAACTGAGTAAACGTACAGGTCCTTTTGTTCCTCTTAACTGTGGTGCGATTGCCCCTGATTTGTTGGAAAGTGAATTATTTGGTCACGTTTCTGGTGCATTTACCGGTGCGAAGAAAGGTCGTGATGGTTTATTCCGTGTTGCTAATAACGGCACACTGTTTTTAGATGAAATTGGTGAAATGCCATTATCTATGCAGTCATCACTGTTACGTGCATTAGAGCAAAAAGCGATTCGTCCAGTTGGTGCGGAACGTGAAGTGCAAGTAGATGTACGTATTGTGGCAGCAACAAACCGAAACCTGAAAAAAGAAGTGGAAGAAGGGCGTTTTCGCCAAGATCTGTATTACCGTCTTAACGTGTTAACCATTGAACTACCAGCGTTACGTGAACGTGTTGAAGATATTCCCGCACTTGCACATCATTTTACTCAACAGCTTTCTAAAGATTTAGGCATGAAGCCTATTAACTGGACCCATGAAGATATCCTTGCCATGCAAGCGTATCAGTGGCCGGGTAATATTCGTGAGCTACGTAATATGATGGAACGTTGCATTCTGTTAGGTAAAGCACCTGCGCAATATTGGCAAGAAATTAATGGTGAATTACCCGATGCGGTTGCCAATGCCGTTTCATCAGCTTCTGCATCTAATGTGGATGGTGATGATAAACGTCCGTGTCAGTGCCATGAAAATGGACAAGATCAATATTGTTATCCAACCGATTGGACTCTTAAAGACGTTGAGAAAGCGCATATCATGCAGGTAGTAGACTCTCATGAAGGCAATAAATCAGCGGCAGCCCGTCAGTTAGGTGTGGCTCGTAAAACATTAGAGCGTAAATACAAAGAATGGGCTGAAGAGTCTGCATCATGCGAATAACCAAAGCCTTCACTCATCCTAAAGCCTTTATCTTATTGTGGCTGCGGCGATTTCGTACCATGGTGCGTTATCGTCTGTTGGTGCTGACATCGGTTCCTATCGTTATTACGTTGTTTGCCTTGATCGGCTTAACGTTTTATTGGACGGTGACTTACACTTGGCAAAACGCCTTAATGAATGTACGTGCCGATTTAGCGGTGGCTCATCATAGTATGGAGCTATTGCAGAAAGAGCAGCGTATGGAACTGCATTCAATGGCATCTTCTTATGATTTTCAGTATCGATTACGTTTTGATGAATCAGCATTAAGCAGTTGGGTACGTACTGAAACGAAACAATATAAGTTGGATTTCATTGTTCTGCATCCGGCATCTGCGTTAGGTGAGTTTTCTAAGCAAGAGCGTCATTTATTGTTAGAAGGGAAAGAGCAAACCTTCTTTCAAGTGCTAGATAGCCAAGAGCTGAATACCTTAAATTCCGATCTACCTGCTCGTGCTCAAGTTCCTTTATTAAAAGAACATAAAATTGAACGTAAAGGTTTAGTTAGTCGTAGTTTAATCCCAATTTTTAATCAAGAAGGACAACTACAGTGGATCCTTGATGGGGGGATTCTGCTTAATAACAGTACATCGCTGGTGGATCGCATTCGTGACTTAGTGTTTGCTGAAAATACGTTGCCTGATGGCAGTATCGGTACTGTCACTATCTTTATGAATGATATTCGTATTAGTACGAACGTGCCGCTTGATAGTAAAAATCGTGCAGGTCGTGCAATTGGTACCCGTGTGTCACAAGAAGTTAGTAATGAGGTACTGAAGTTTGGAAAAACATGGGTCGATAGGGCTTATGTTTATGATAGCTGGTATGTCTCAGCTTATGAGCCACTACATGATAATAACGGTCATGTCATTGGCATGTTGTATGCGGGTTATTTGCAATGGCCACTGATCAAGACCTTCTTAACTAACATTATTGAATTAGGTGTCGGTATTGTCTTGGTGCTATTGATTTCGGGCATTTTGGTTTATCGAGGATCTCGTGATTTGTTTCTTCCTATTGAGAAGATTTACCATGTTGCGAAATCAGTACAAATGGGGCTCGATCGCCGTGTTGGGCAATTAGATGTTTGTCCTGATCACGAACTGCAAATTCTCGGTAATCAGTTTGATACCATGCTAGATCAGCTAGAACAGCGTAACCAAGTGATTAAACAAGCGGCATTAGAGCTTGAAGAGAAAGTCGAGCAGCGTACGCATAGCTTACATCAGAAAACTGAAGAACTTGAGCAACATATTAAGTTATTAAATCAAGCGCGCTCTAAGCTGGTGGTTAGTGAGAAACTTGCCGCACTAGGTGAACTCACAGCAGGGATTGCCCATGAAATTAATAACCCACTGGGTGTGATTTTAGGTAACGTCGAGCTGATCCAATTTGAACTTGGTGATAATAAGGTTCAGGTGCAAGAAGAATTAGATGCGATCCATGCACAGATTGATCGTATTCGTAATATCACTCGAAGCTTGTTGCAATATAGTCGCCAAGGCGGAGTACAAAACGAAGTAACATGGCATCACCTTAACCAGATTGTTGAAGAGAGCCTAACGCTGGTACGCTCTGGTACCAAAAAGATGGATGTGGAATTTGACGTCGACCTGCAAGCGAAATGTAGTGTAGAGGTCAATCGCCATCAACTGTTACAAGTGTTAGTTAATCTACAAATGAATGGTATTCATGCGATGGACGATCAAGGACGTTTAAGTATTAAAACGCAGGATTGGCTTGATGATACAAACAAAGTGCAAGGCGCGATAGTGAAAATCATTGATCATGGTTGTGGTATTCCTCAAGAGAACTTAGAACGTATCTTCGATCCATTTTTTACCACTCGTCGTTCTGGTACAGGGCTTGGGTTATCCGTTAGCCAAAGCTTGATTGAAGACATTGGTGGCGAGATTGAAGTAGATTCAGAAGTCGGCAAAGGTACAACGTTTACCGTTTACTTGAGACAAAAAGTCCCAGCGAATAACGATCTTGAATTGATGATGATGTCTTAAACTTGTATTTGAGCTTGAAGTAAAAGCCCCTTGGTATTTTCTTATATTAGTGAAATACCAAGGGGCTTTTTTATGGTTGGAACATAACAGAAAAGATTACATGATAGATAAGCCAACAATGAGGAAGGCTGTTGCGATGAGAGAGACACGGGTAATTAAACCTAAATGGGTAGGGTTGATCATTTCTTGATGCTGCATAGGCGCTCCTTATCATTTACTGTTATTTAAGCATAGCTTAGATGAATAAATATTGGTGTTTTATTGTTATAAAATAAGACTCTATACCTCTTTTTAAGAAGAATGTGAGCTAAAGATCAAATTTAAACGTTTGTGGGATAAATAGATCTCTTTATATACACATATTGATATGTTTTTGATTTAGTTGTGAAGTGATGGAGGACGAGTGGTTTTATTTTCGATCTTTCAGAAACAAAAAAACCAGCAATAGGATGCTGGCTTTTTCGCTTTCATAACTAACAACAATTATTGCGTTAATTCTTTCAGTTTTTTCTGTTGGTAGTACTTAGCATCAGCATTGATTGGCTTACTCTTACCAGTCAATAGCCATTGCTTAATACGGCCTGCATCACCGATTGGCGTTAGCTTACCTTGAGAATCAAGCATCACCATCAGGATTTTCTTACCATCAATAGTCGTTACCATACCTAGACAACGACCAGCTTCATCAAGGTAGCCTGTCTTAGTAACGTTGATTGTCCACTTTTTACCACGTGCTAATGCGTTGGTGTTGGTGTAACCCAGTTTATAGTTAGGCTTACCAAAATACGCTGTATGTACTGGAGATGTACTGTACTTACGAATTTCAGGGTATTTGTAAGCAGCACGTACCATTTTAGCTACGTCAGAAGCGGTAGAACGGTTGTGTGGATCAAGACCTGAACTGTCAACGAAATGTGTATTCGTCATACCCAGAGATTTCGCTTTACTGTTCATTGCTTTGATAAACGCTTTGTAACCACCAGGGTAGTTACCTGCTAGGGTTGCAGCAGCAAGGTTTTCAGAAGACATTAATGCAATGTGAATAGTTTCACCACGGCTTAATGTTGAACCCATACGGATACGCGTGTAAGTGTTGTACATACGTGCTTTGTCAGTAGGGGTAAAAGTCAGTTTTTCATTTAGAGGCAATTTTGCATCTAGCGTCACCATTGCTGTCATCAATTTAGTTAAAGACGCAATCGGCATTTTTACATTGGCATTCTTTTTGTACAGCGTTTTGCCTGTACTTAAGTCAATTACATAATTACTTACTGACGCTGTTTGTAACTTGTTAGGATCCAGCTTACTGGTATTGATGCTAGCCACGGAAGAAAAACTAATGCTAGCAAGGGTGAAAAACAGAATGAAAGCGTTACGCACAACGACTCCTTGGTAATGCTTAGGGGTAATAATAACAGTATTGTTAGTTTACGTATTGTCAGCTTAACAGTGGCTGTTAAGCAAGTCATGTTTATGTAAATACAGCATTTATTTGTTTTATAAATCGCCACTTGAACGATTTACTGAAAGAAACATTATTCAATAAATATATTAATAGTAAGAACAATAAGTACAGTTCTTAAGAAAGTATAAATGAGTCTGAGATATTTAAGATAAAACCGGCTGTTTTGAACCAAAGTAATGATTGCATTTGGTTGTTATCTGATTGCTTCATTATGACTAATGATAGATTTATACATTAGTGAAATAACGGATAACAAATCATTTTGATAGCAAAGCTGTATGTTTATACAAGGGTGAATCAATAAAGAAAACAAAAGGGTTTAGGGGCGTACGATATTGCCATACCGTGTAAAGTGATATCACCTTACGATTTAGAGCTCCTTTTTAAGTGATTTACAAATTCAATGAAATGAGTAATGAAATTAAGCTGGGCAATCCCATTTAACATTATGTATTTAAATTTTTAGCAAAACAAAGTACAATTGCTTGCTTTACAGACAAAAAGCAGAGTAAATATGTCAATACGACCAGCATTGTTAGTTCTTGCGTCTTTACTGTCGTTCTCATCACATGCATTGAACTTTCATGATAAAGATCCTAATGATGAGCTTAAAGATATTAAGCAGAGCATAGAACAAGCACAGAATACCTTGAACTATGAGAGAACCGTAAATGGTGCTGGTCATGCCCCTATGCCGAAAGGCAATAGTGAGAAGCCGTCACGTAGTTATTTCGAGATTGTCTCTTATGATATTTATACTAGCCAAAGTGGAAAACGTGTCATTCAAGCTATGGTGACTAACCATTCTGGTGGCGGTATTTTATTAAAACCTCAGCAAATTAAAGCCTTTTTAAGTGATAACACTTATGTGGAGCCTGTACGTATTGAGCAAGAAGGGCGATTTACACAGGACGAAACTAAGGCTGTGACATTACATTTTGCTGATACCCAAGCATCCATACTGGGTTTAGTACTTCGCTCATACTAGCGATAAAGAAAAAGTAGTTAGCAGATAAAGAAAAGCCCAGATAAAACAATTATCTGGGCTTTATTGTATTTATGTATTTTAGCGCGCTGGTGGCTTAGTTAGCACTCCAGACTTGTTTACCTGTTCGGGCAAAGTTGTAGCCACCTAATTCATGACCATGAGCTTGAACGTCTTCATCAGAGAGAGCTTGTAACAATTGTTGTTGTAGCGTTCTAAAGTAGATGTTCTTAGGGATCACCAATTCAAATGCTTCTGTACAGAGTGGAATGAAGCCTAAACCAAATTCACCTGCAGTACTTTGGCTGGCGCAACCTACATCTGCTTGTCCTCGGGCGATAGATGAAGCCAACTCACGTTCGCTATTACACACATCGGATTGATTAAGCATAGAAAGGTTATAAGCGTGACCGTGTAACCATTCTTCTAATGCGCGCATACTGCCAGCACCTTCTTGACGTAATGCCCAGCGCCAGCGTGAAGAAAGTAATTCAGGTAATTGAATTGATTTTGAATTGACTGCTTCAGCTAAATCTTTACTCACCACTAAACCTTGTTGGCGTTCAAAGGCATGCACCAATACCCAGTTTTTATGACCTTGGTATTGTTGTAATAGGGCTGGATGGCGAAGGCTTGCTTCTTCTGCATTACCCCAGTGAATAGCACACATATCAACATGACCTTTGCTTAACATGGCTAAGCCTTGGCGTGTACCTGTAGAGGTATAACCGACAAGGGCGGTACTGCCTAATTGGTTTGCCATTTTACCCACCACCATTTGTAACAGTGGATCGTCTGAGCCTGCAATTAATAAGCGATCGGTTAATACACCATTATGGCAAGATTCTAATAGCCACTTATCAAGCATGGCTTTAGGGAATAACCATTTGCCTGTGACTTTAGTCGCTGGAAGTAAACCATCATTGGCAAGGGCATAAACTTTCTTTTCATTAAGATCTAAATATTCCGCAACTAACTTCGCGTTCATGAATTCTGGAAAGTCTGCCATTTAGTTTTGCTCTTTATTAGAAGATGATTGAGATGTTTCATTTGCTTGTTCTTGCGAAGCATCAGCACCTTTCACATCAAGAATAAGATTCTGACCGCCGTTATACACTTGGAAACGGTGGCCTTTAGCGCGGGCAATCATAGTAATGCCAAGCTTTTGTGCTAACTCGTAACCCATTTGTGTCGCACCAGAGCGTGATAGCAGCACAGGAATGCCCATTTGCGCCACTTTAATCACCATCTCAGAGGTTAAACGACCTGTAGTGTAGAAAATCTTATCTTCACCAGTTTCGCCTTTAAGCCACATTTCACCGGCTAGAGTATCAACGGCATTGTGACGACCCACATCTTCCACAAAAGAAAGGATCTCTGTACCGCGACAAATCGCACAGCCATGAACGGCACCAGCGGCTTTATAGGTTTCGTTATGATGGGTTAACGCTTCAAGCAAACCGTACAGCATAGATTGCTTCACTTTTACTTGTGGCAGTGTAACGTTTTCTAGCTTCTTCATTACATTACCGTACATAGTGCCTTGGCCACAGCCAGAGGTAACGGTTTTCTTTTCTAACTTTTTCTCTAAGCCATCAGTATTTTCACGGGTGATCACGGCGGCAGAGTTGGTATCCCAGTCAATGATCAGCGATTCAATAGCATCAATATCTTCGATAAAGCCTTGGTTCTTAAGATAGCCGAGCACAAGCGCGGAAGGGCGTTCACCTAATGTCATTAAGGTCACGATTTCAATCCAGTTTAAATACACTGTCAGCGGGTGTTCGCACGCAATTTCTTTAGTCTGAAGATCACCGTATTCATCCATGATTTCCACAGACATCGTCTGCTTAACGGCGGATTTTGTTTTTATGATTTTAGGTAGTTGGCTCATTAGGGTATCCACTGGTTACAAAGAACGTATCGAGATTTCAAATAAGTCCGTCAAATGACACACAATGATACTAAGCTCAATAGGGAGCGTTTGATTGTCTGTATTAAGGCAAATAAGTTTGTCTCACGCTCGTTAAAGCAAATATTGTTCCATATTTGTATAAACATCGATTGTTGGTGGCTGATCAAGGTTGTATTGACGATATTTTGATATGTTATGCCTAATTGGTCTGAATTTTGCTTTATTGGGGCAAGTATTCTCAACGTATCGCGGTAAATGCGTACGGTAAAAGCAAGATGTAAGGGGTAATTGTGCCAGAACAAGCAAAACAAGAGTTACATAAAGACGAAAATGTTTGGCCTATTTATTTTCGACTTCAAGCCGAAGAGAGGAAAGTCGGTCGTTGGACAACATTAGCTTGGTCTATTGAAGATCTTTGCTTAAACGAAAAAGACCGTCCAGAGGTTGAACTTGCGGAAATGGGTGAAGGCTATTACATGATGCCTTTAGAACTTTTCCGTGATGAACGTATGGAATATCGCTTTAACTTAAACGCACAAGATCCGCATTTATTCTTTGTTTGTGCGGAAGAAGATGAACAACTAAAACCAGTATTAATGACGGCAGCTCAAGGTGTTGCAGCACGTTATATGGATGGCGACTATGTTGTATTACATATTCAAATTCCATTACCTATCCAAGTATGGATGGAAGCCTACCTAGGACGTCATGGCGAATTAGAAGAATGTAAACGTCGCGGTGGCGGAAAAGGCAAGAAACAAAAAGGGCGTTCAAGTGGCAACTAATTTTTTTCAACGTTGGTCTAATCGAAAGCTAACAAAAAAAGAAGAAAATGAAACAGTTAGTGAAGAACTAACTACGACAACAACGAATGATGATTCTGCGGTTGTTGAAGCTAGTGATGCTCTTCAAACTGCAAGTGTTCAAGATGAAAATGCCATTGAGCAAACTGAACTCGTTCAACCACAAGAGACAATAGAAGATACTGTATTAACGCATGATGATGCAGATGCCGTGACTTATGACTCTGGTGTGGCTTCTTTTATGAAAGGTTCGGTTGAAAAATCGGTGAAAAAAGCTGCCTTAAGAAAGCTATTTCATTCTGAAGAATTTAATTATATCAGTGACATGGATGATTGCACTGAAGATTACACAAGCATCCAAACACTTGACCCTGCTATTGCAGCACAAATGCGTGGTTGGGCAAATAAAGCGCTAGAAAAAGTAACTGATATTGTTGAAAACTTAGATAGTGATGTCACGACGAATACATCTGAGATAGCGGATAAGGCATTAGAGAATCATGAATTGTCTCCATCCTCTCCAACGTTAACGGGCTCTGAATCGTTAGCGTCTCCAGATACTCGCCAATCAACAACGCTTGTTAAAGAAGCAGATGATGAAGCAACGCTCCCTACAGCGGTTTCGTCTGAAAAAAATTCTACGCAAGACAGTTAATTTTATTTTGTGAGACAAAAAGGGAACTAAAACCTTATTAATCGTTGGGACATTTTGGCGCATTGGGTCTTTTCTACTGCGTCAAAATGTCCTAATGCGGGTGGGTTGAATTATCCATCTCCGACTTTAGTTCCTTTTAGGTCATTTTATTCCGTGAAAAGTTGGATCGGTTATTGCTCTATAAGGGCGAGAAGAAAACGTTAGTTATATTTTATGACTGTTAGGCATTAAGACGTAACCACGTAGCTTCTTCAATCGGCACTGACTAGCGGTGACGGGCAAACAGGAATAAGAATGTTAAAAAGTACACTAGAAGCATTTTCTGATACAAACGGTAAAGCAAGAGCAGCGGCGATTAATGGCACTGTGGAGCTAACAAATTTAATTCCACCTACGGTTACTTATGAGAGCCGTGGGGATTTGTTGATCGTGGGTGGTCAGGAAAACATTACTGCACTTGCTGAACAATTTTCAGAACTGCACAGTGTTACCTTATTGGCGACAGATGCAACTGAAGCGAAAGCAGGATTATCAAATCTTTACTTTAGCCAAGATGTATCAGCAAAAGGTTACCTTGGTGCCTTTGAGGTGACATGTCAGGTTGCAGGTCAATTAACAAAAGCAAACCTAGCAAAAGTGGCTATTGGTCGTGATTGTTTTGACTTGATCCTAGATATGACTGAAAACGGTATTATGTCGTTAGAAATTCCTGCTCCGGGTTATTACGCAGTAGGTAGTCGTAAAGATAAACTGGCCCAGCTGGTGGAAGATTTACCGGCTATGATGGGTACCTTTGATAAACCTAAATACTTTCGTTTAAACCCAGATCTATGTGCACACTCATCTCGTGGTGTTGAAGGTTGTGATCGTTGTTTAGATGCTTGTCCTGCAGGCGCACTAAGCAGTGATGGGGTAGAAATTGCGATTGATCCTTATCTTTGTCAGGGTGTTGGCACGTGTGCTACAGCTTGTCCGACAGAAGCGATCACTTATGCATTACCTGATCCTCAAAATACACAAAACTTTGTTCATCGTGTGATCACGCGTTATAAGCAAGAGGGTGGTGAAAAGCCAACACTTCTTTTTTATGGCAATCGTGATGAGAAAGCGGTGACTCAAGCACTAACGACTTTGCCTTCTTCTGTTATTGCAATTGCACTAGAAGAATTAGCAACAGTGGGTGTGGATACTTGGTTTAGTGCATTAGTTTATGGTGCGCATCAAGTTCTTCTAGCGACGAACACTAAATATATTCCTGCAACGATTGATCGCGTTTTATCTAATGAGCTTGCAATGGCTCAACGTTTCTTAACTGAAATGGGTTATGACGTGGATCGTATTTGTCTGTTCGATTTTAGCGATGTTGAAACTTACGTTCCTTATCAAGAAGCATTAGTTACTCCTGTTTCAGAGGCTTTAACTGGCTCTAAACGTGAAAAACTATTTACTTCACTTGAAATGCTTTACACCGAAGCGAGTACAAAACCAGAACAATCTTCTGTTGTAGAAAAAGCACCTTATGGTTCTGTTTCCTGTGATACCAAAGATTGTACGTTATGTATGAGTTGTGTAGCGGTTTGTCCAACACGTGCATTACATGCTATTGGCGATCGTCCTGGTCTTCTATTTATTGAAGAAGACTGTGTTCAATGTGGTATGTGTGAAAAAGCCTGTCCTGAAAAAGTGATTTCATTAGAACCTCGCTTTAATTGGGATTGGCAAGCACGTAAAGAAGCCAAACTTGTTCATGAAGAACCAGCGGCTTGTTGCATTAGCTGTGGTAAAGCATTTGCGCCTGCCTCTATGGTGAAAATGTTAACTGAAAAGCTTCAAGGGCATTCTCACTTCCAAGGCGATGCAATTCGTCGAATTTCCATGTGTGAAGATTGTCGTGTACGCGATATTTTCGAACAAATGGAAAAAGATCCAGCAAGTCAGGCTCGAGTGTAAGGAACAAAGATGGAAACTGTGGCTATGAATCCAGCTCAAACGTCATTGAATGAAGACGCAGTACTACGTATTGAAATCTATAACATGCTTGCACATTTATTCCGTCAGGCTCCTGATCAGAATGTGCTGACTTTTCTAGCTGATATTGATGTTGATACGGCAAACAACCCTCAACAATCTACTATGGCTGCTGCTTGGCCTTTACTAAAACTTGCAGCAGAGAAAAGCACACCACTTGCGGTTGAAGAAGAATATCAAGATGTATTCATTGGTATTGGTCGCGGTGAAGTTGTGCCTTTTGGCTCATGGTATTTAACAGGGTCATTAATGGAAATGCCTCTGGCTTATCTGCGTCGTGATCTTAAGCAATTAGGATTTGAACGTGATGAGTCAGTTAAAGAACCGGAAGATCATATTGCGGCTTTGCTTGAAGTGATGGCAATGCTAGTTGAAGGCGGCGATGCCCACCTTCAAAAAACGTTCTTTAATCGCCACCTTGCAGAGTGGTGTGAAAAGTTATGTACCGATGTTAAAGCAGCTAACAGTGCAGTTTTCTACACTGCGGTTGGCGAGCTTGCTCTGCAGTTTTTAACTGTTGAGAAAACACGCTTTTTAGAATCGAAATAACCCTATACGTTGCCTGCAACGGTTTCGATTTAAGGCAATAAAATTAAGGCAAAAACCCATCGTTAACGGTTATAAGTTAATGATAAAGGAGCAAACTTTATGAGTGAGCAAAAAACCAATGAAAGCCGTCGCCAGTTGTTAAAAAACATTGGCTTAACTGTGGCTGCTGGTGCTGTTGCTGCGGGTACGACAACAGCGGTACAAGCTGCTGACAAGTCAGAAGAGAAAAAAACAAAAACAACTAAAGGTTATCACGAGACGCAACACATTCGTGATTACTACAACACTTTGTAAGACGGGGCTCTAAATGAAACTTACTAAACGTTCCGATAAAGTGAGCAAAGAAGAAAACCAACTAGGTATTTCTCGTCGTTCTTTTATTCGTAATACATCTTTAGCCGCTGCTGGTGGCGTTGCAGGTGCAAGCATGTTTGCACCAGGTATGATGAAGAAAGCGCAAGCTGCTTCTGAAGATGTGTATGACGCACCTAAAGTGGTTAAACGTACTATTTGTTCACACTGTTCAGTGGGTTGTGGTATTTACGCAGAAACGCAAGACGGTGTATGGACTCACCAGGAACCCGCTTTCGATCACCCTTTCAATGCTGGTGGACACTGTGCGAAAGGCGCAGCACTTCGTGAACATGGTCACGGTGCACGTCGCGTTAAATACCCAATGAAACTTGTTAACGGCAAGTGGAAGAAACTGAGCTGGGAACAAGCTTTAGATGAAGTTAGCCAGCAAGTGCTGAAGATCCGTGAAGAGTCAGGCCCAGATTCAGTTTACTTCCTAGGTTCTGCAAAGCACAACAACGAACAGGCTTACATGTTCCGTAAAATGGTTTCAATGTGGGGCTCTAACAACGTTGACCACCAAGCGCGTATTTGTCACTCAACAACAGTGGCAGGTGTAGCGAACACTTGGGGTTACGGTGCAATGACCAACTCATTGAACGACATGCACAACTGTAAGTCGATGCTGTTCATTGGTTCAAACCCAGCAGAAGCTCACCCAGTAGCAATGCAGCACATCTTGATCGCGAAAGAAACTAACAGCTGTAAGATCGTTGTTGTTGATCCGCGTCGTACACGTACTGCTGCAAAAGCTGATCACTACGTTTCTCTACGTCCAGGTACTGACGTTGCTTTCGTTTGGGGTGTGCTATACCACATCTTCCAAAACGGTTGGGAAGACAAAGAATTCATCCGTCAACGTGTTTACGGTATGGACGAAGTTCGCGCAGAAGTTGCGAAGTGGAATCCAAAAGAAGTTGAGCGCGTTACTGGTGTACCTGAAGAGCAGGTTTACCAAACAGCGAAAATGCTATCTGAAAACCGTCCAGGCTGTGTAGTTTGGTGTATGGGTGGTACTCAGCATACCACTGGTAACAACAACACACGTGCTTACTGTATCCTTGAACTTGCCCTTGGCAACATGGGTAAATCAGGCGGCGGTGCAAACATCTTCCGTGGTCACGATAACGTACAGGGTGCAACTGACTTTGGCGTACTTTCTGACAACCTACCAGGTTACTACGGTCTATCTGAAGGTGCTTGGAAACACTGGGCGCAAGTGTGGGATGTAGACTACTCATGGCTACAAGGTCGTTTCGACCAAAACACTTACAACGGTAAGAAGCCAATGAACAGTGCAGGTATTCCTGTATCTCGTTGGATCGACGGTGTTTTAGAAAACAAAGACAAGATTGAACAGCGCGATAATATCCGTGCAATGTTCTACTGGGGTCACGCTGTAAACTCACAGACTCGTGGTCCTGAGATGAAAACTGCAATGGAAAAACTGGATATGATGGTTATCGTTGACCCATACCCAGGTGTTGCTGCTGTAATGAATGGTCGTACAGACAATGTGTACCTATTCCCAGCAACTACGCAGTTTGAAACATACGGTTCTGTAACTGCAACTAACCGTTCTATTCAATGGCGTGATCAAGTTATCGAGCCGCTATTTGAAGCAAAACCTGACCACGAAATCATGTACTTGCTATCTAAGCGTCTTGGTTTTGCTGATCAACTATTCAAGAACATTAAAGTTGAAAACAACCGCCCACACATTGAAGACATTACTCGTGAATTCAACAAAGGTATGTGGACTATTGGTTACACAGGTCAAAGCCCTGAGCGTCTAAAAGAGCACCAACAAAACTGGCACACATTCAACCGTACTTCTCTTGAAGCGATTGGTGGCCCAGCGAACGGTGAAACTTACGGTCTACCTTGGCCATGTTGGGGTACTCCTGAGATGAAGCACCCAGGTACGCACATTCTTTACGATACATCTAAGACTGTGGCACAGGGTGGCGGTAACTTCCGTGCACGTTTCGGTGTTGAACACAATGGTGTAAGCCTATTGGCTGACGATAGCTACTCATTAGGTTGTGAGCTAGAAGACGGTTACCCAGAATTCACTTCTAAGATGCTGAAGCAACTTGGTTGGTGGGACGATCTAACAGCAGAAGAGAAAGTGGCTGCTGAAGGTAAGAACTGGAAAACTGACCTTTCTGGTGGTATCCAACGTGTGGCTATTAAGCACGGTTGTATCCCTTACGGTAACGCAAAAGCACGTACTGTGGTTTGGACTTTCCCAGATGCTGTACCTGTTCACCGTGAGCCACTATACACGCCACGTCGTGATCTACTTCCTGAGTACCAAACTTGGGATGATAAGGCGCACCTGTTCCGTCTACCAACACTGTACCGCTCAATCCAAGAGAAAGACGTATCGAAAGAATACCCAATTATTCTAACGTCTGGTCGTCTGGTTGAGTACGAGGGTGGTGGTGAAGAAACACGTTCAAACCCATGGCTTGCAGAACTACAACAAGAAATGTTCGTAGAAATTAACCTGAAAGATGCGAACGATCGCGGCATTAAAGATGGCGAGATGGTTTGGGTTGAAGGCGCAGAAAAAGGCCGTATTAAAGTGAAAGCGATGGTAACACCACGTGTTCGCGAAGGCTTAGCATTCTTGCCATTCCACTTCGGTGGTGAATTCGAAGGTGAAAGCCTACGTAGTCACTACCCAGAAGGTTGTGCTCCATACGTTTCTGGCGAAGCAGCAAACACTGCGACAACGTACGGTTACGATCCAGTGACCCAAATGCAAGAAACTAAAACAACTCTTTGTAACATTACTAAGGCTTAAGGAGCTGACCCATGGCACGTCTAAAATTTCTATGTGACACAAAACGTTGCATCGAGTGTAACGGCTGTGTGACAGCTTGTAAAAACGCAAACTCTGAAGCTGTTGGCTGGGGTATTCAACGTCGTCGCGTTGTTACTTTAAACGATGGTCTACCAGGTGAAACATCGATCTCAGTTGCTTGTATGCACTGTAGCGATGCACCTTGTATGGCGGTTTGTCCTGCTGATTGTTTCAGCCACACAGAAGACGGTATTGTTCAACATAACAAAGATCTATGTATCGGTTGTGGTTACTGTCTGTTTGCTTGTCCGTTTGGTGCGCCTCAGTTCCCTAAACAGGAAGCGTTCGCAGAGCGTGGCAAAATGGACAAATGTACTTACTGTTCTGGCGGCCCTAACACTGAACCTGGTTCAGAAAAAGAGCGCGTACTTTACGGTGCAAACCGTATCGCAGAAGGTAAGCTACCTATGTGTGCATCTATGTGTTCTACCAAATCACTACTTGCAGGTGATGCTGAGAAGATTTCTGAAATCTTCAGCAAGCGTGTTGCTGCTCGTGGTGCAAAAGATGCAGGTTGGGCAAGTACTGAAGATCTAGCGTACGACGCTGCAAAAGTACAAAAAGCTTAATCGTCTATTGTTGGGCTCAAGCATGATTTGAGCCCAATTTTAGATCTCGTAGTAACAAAATCTCTGCTCCATTGGGGCAGGCAGGAGCTTTAATGACTAAGCGAATTCAACGCTGGTTAACAGTCTTCGTTACCGCATTAATGATGGCTTTCTCTGTACAAGTAATGGCAGGCGAAGCAACAGCGAATAATGAACAACTAGGCGAATCTGTGGTTAAGAAAGAAGTCATAGGTTTTGCTGGTGCGGATTATTGGCGCGCGGTCAAGGATGGTCAAAAAGGGTATACAACATCAGGTTGGCCTGAGCACGATGTATTGATCAGTGTACCGGGTCAAACATGGTATATCCTAAAAGAAAAATGGATGTCACCACTTGGTGCAATGGCTATTTTCGGTAGCCTATTAATGGTGACATTTGCGTACTTTGTTGTTGGTCCTCTTAAATTAAGTAAGCCAAAAACAGGTCGTAAAATTCAGCGTTGGAGCCGTATGGATCGTGCTCTACACTGGAGTTTAGCATTCACATTCCTAACGTTAGGTTTTAGCGGTTTAACTCTTGTTTACGGTAAACATTTTATTAAGCCTATCGTACCTACAGAAGTGTGGGGCTGGATCATCTACATTGCTAAGCAGTACCACAACTACATGGGTCCATTGTTCGCAATCATTCTTCTTGCTGTCGTTGTTAAGTGGTGGCGCAAGAGTATCTTCAATAAAGTGGATATTGACTGGTTCAAGAAAATGGGCGGCATGGTAGGTAAGCATAAAGGCTCACACCCTAAAGCTGGTTTCTCGAACGGTGGTGAAAAAGCACTATTCTGGTTATTGGCGTTCTTTGGTGTATTCATCGTGATCAGTGGCTTTGTACTGGATTTCCCTATTTTCGACCAAACACGTCGTCATATGGAACTATCTAACCTAGTACACATGATCTCTGCACTTATCCTGATCTGTGGTTTCATTTTCCACATCTATATCGGTCTATTCGGTATGGAAGCGGGTCTTGATGGCATGGTGACAGGTGAAGTTGATGAGACTTGGGCACGTGAACACCACAGTGAATGGTTTGAAGAAGTAAAAGATCTTCCTGAAAACCAACCGGGTTACCGTGAAGCACAGCAAGCAGCGAAAGAATCGACATCGAAATGATGTTCTCTCGTTAACTTGATTGCAAAAACCGACATTCGTGTCGGTTTTTTTATGCATAAAATATGCGTTATTTATATTTTGTTACTTATCGTTATCCGCTCATTATATTAAGTTCATTGTCAATAAAGTAAAATTATGCCAATAAGATATCAATAAATACAACGTGTATATCAGGCATATTAAATGAGAAATAAAGCAGGCTTCACGCTGATGGAGCTGGTTATTGCTATTGTGATCTTAGGTATATTAGCAGTCATTGCTGCGCCTAAGTTTTTAAATATTTCATCCGATACGTATCGAGCAAAGTTGCATGAGCTAAAAGGTTCGATGACAGAAATGTCTCGAGTCATTTATGGCAAAGCAGCCATGCAGGGTATTGAGAATGACAAAACAGGTAAGAAAAGTATAGAAGGGATTGCTATTTGGGGAGGGTACCCTAAAGCAATATATAAAGGGATTGGATTAACCATTACCGACTTCAATCAACATTGGGCGTTTAACCAAGATAAAACAGGTTCAACGTCACATAATGGTGGTGAACGTGCATTTGTTGCAACATTTCTAAAGAAACTCAATATTAAAGACAAAGATGATGTTGAGAAGATTAAAGCAACCAACTGTTATTTAAGTTACAAAGAAAATAAAACAGGTGGTGAGCCAACAATCACTATCATTGATTCGGGATGCTGATCTTGATGTCACAATGACAATAGTATTACACCGTTTTGTAGGGAGAAATCACGCATAAGTAAGATCCTAGATTGTTAGGGTTAAATTCGATGTATATCAGTGCTATAAAGGTATTATTGATATCGATAAAAAGGATGTTCTTATGCTTTTCCCCTACAAAAATATTGTCGTACTAACGGGTGCGGGCATCTCTGCTGAATCGGGCATTCGAACCTTCCGTTCTGAAGATGGCTTATGGGAAGAACATCGTGTAGAAGATGTTGCCACACCAGAGGGCTATCATCGTGATCCTGAGCTTGTACAGCAATTTTACAACGCACGACGTGCACAAATCGAAAACGGCTCTGTAGCGCCTAATGCGGCTCATATTGCGCTTGCTAAACTAGAACAAGAGTTAGATGGCAAAGTAACGATTGTTACTCAGAACATTGATAATTTGCATGAGCGGGCAGGGAGCAAAAACGTGATTCACATGCATGGCGAGTTATTAAAAGCCCGCTGTTGTGAGTCAGGGCAAACTGTAGAGTGGTATGGAGATTTGAATACCAGTGATCATTGTCATTGCTGCCAAATTCCAGCACCTATGCGACCTGATATTGTCTGGTTTGGTGAAATGCCAATCGGTATGGATAGAATCCACGACGCGATTGTACAGGCGGATTTGTTCATTTCTATTGGCACATCAGGCAATGTCTATCCAGCGGCAGGTTTTGTTCATGAAGCCGCCTTACAGGGTGCTCATACCATTGAATTAAACCTTGAGCCTAGTAACGTTGAAAATGAATTTGAAGAAAAGCGTTATGGTAAGGCTTCAGCGTTGGTTCCAGCTTATGTAGAAGAGCTCCTTAACGCACAGAAATAACAACCTTGATATTTTGAATGGATAATAAAAAACCGAGCACTTGGCTCGGTTTTTTTGTATGTAACTATGAGCGGCTATTACTCGCCAGCTTTTAGTTTTTGGAAGTATTCTTCGTAAACTTCAGTCATAGGACCAACACTGTTCTGCCATTCACCTGCATCCATTACAGATTGTGGTGGGTAGATGCTTGGATCGTTCACGAAGTCTGCTGGAAGTAGTTTCTTAGCAGCAGCAACTGGTGTTGGGTAACCAATTTGTAGTGCGATCTTTGCAGCGATGTCTGGACGTAGTAGGAAGTTGATCATCTTGTATGCATTATCGATGTTCTTCGCATTCTTAGGAATAGAGATGTTATCCATCCAGAAGATTGCGCCTTCTTTTGGCCATACGATGTCGATTGGAGCGCCATCTTTACGTGCCATGTAAGCAGAACCATTCCAAAGCATACCTAGTGATGTTTCACCAGCCATGTATGGGTTAGCAGGGTAGTCTGAGTTAAATACTAATACGTTTGGCATTAGTTTCTTTAGCTCTTCGTATGCAGCTTTGATTTGCTTAGGATCTTCAGTGTTACCAGAGTAGCCAAGCTTACGTAGCGCAACGTGGAATACTTCACGCGCATCGTCCATCATCATTAGCTGACCTTGCCACTTAGGGTCCCAAAGATCTGCCCAGCTAGTGATTTTAGATTTGTCGATCATATCAGTGTTAACACCGATACCTGTTGCGCCCCAGATGTAAGGAACAGAGTAATCGTTGTTAGGATCGAAAGGTTTGTTCAAGAAGTTAGGATCGATACCAGCGAAGTTAGGGATTTTCGACTTGTCGATTTTCTGAATCATACCTTCTTTACGCATCTTTGATACGTAATAAGTAGAAGGAACGATAAGGTCGTAACCTTTATCGTAGGTCTTTAGCTTGGCGTACATGGTTTCGTTCGACTCGTAAGTCGAGTAGATAACTTTAATGCCTGTCTCTTTCGTAAACTCTTCTAGTACATCAGCAGGGATATACTCAGACCAGTTGTAGAAGTACAGTTCATTAGATTTCGTGTTGTTGTCTGCAGCGGTAGCAACGTTTGAAAACATTGACATTGCACATGCAGCACCGGCCATTAGTAAAGACCATTTTTTCATTGTGTTAGCTCCTAACTAAACAGGATATCGAGAGTGTTCTCTAGCGGTTTTGACCGCCTCTCCTAATTGTTTTGTTTATGCGTTACGTTATTGTCGTAAAAGCAAAAACTGATGTTAACTGTAAAACAGAATGATTATAGCAGAGAATATTCGTCGACCACATCACAAAAAAACACAAAAATCGATGTTAAATCGCTCTATCATATTGATATATAACATGCATGATAACTAAATAA
>NZ_SSMG01000100.1 GCF_009873615.1 Photobacterium lucens | reverse complement strand
ATTTAATCTTCATTAACGATACTAAGCACTACATCACTCTTAGGTAATTCGTACAATAATATGTATTAATTTTATACGGTTTGCGATGTTAGTGAAGGTTTAGCTTCTGGCTGTTCTTCACTCGCCTGCTGGCTAGCTAATACAATTGCACGCTTTTCTGCCATTGCCATTTGAAATTCTCTTAACTTGAAGTAACCGTAAGAAACAACAATCAAGAAGAATAAATAAGAAAGCGAGAAGATAAATGGAGAATTAATAACGTCCGCTTTTAAGCCCCACATAACACCAGTCACTGTTACAGCCAGTTTTGCCACCATTCCTAATAACAGAAGTAATACTGCCAATTGTGGATAACGAGTTGATCTAAACGCTAACCAATAAGCGACTCCTACCGATACTGCTGCAATACCAAAGCCAGCAATAAAGGAATGAAAATGCTCACCAGAAAGAACGCCACCAATTGATGATAGTAAAAAAATCAACGCTAATTTCATAAATGCCTCTCTGAATTCCAGGCTAAAAGTGTTCAATATTGCTGTTTGGTATATTTTCTCACTTTGATAGCAATATGTATATATGCATTGAAAGATTTCACTTTTGCAAAAATGGCATTAATTCGTGCCATTATAAAGAGTTAACTATCAACTGATTGATTTTAAATAACCAAAGCAATAATAG
>NZ_SSMG01000099.1 GCF_009873615.1 Photobacterium lucens | reverse complement strand
CTTAAAAAAGGAGACTTTCTCTTTATCTAAGAAAGTATTCTTTTAATTAAACGCTTAATATAATTATTTACTGTCGTAGCTGTAATTATAGTAACCATAATTACCACCATAAGTACTGCTTGCTTTACGGACAATGGCGTTAAGAATAAAGCCTTTCACTTCAATACCATTTTGTTCAAAACGATTTTTAGCTACATCGATTTCTTTAACTGTATTTTGCTCAAATCGTCCAACCAATAATGTTGTTCCTACATGCGCACCAACAATAGCAGCATCCGTGACAGCTAAAATAGGTGGCGTATCAACAATTACCATGTCGTAATTTTGCTGTGCCCACTCAACTAATGCTTTAAAACGAGGATGCATTAACAGTTCTGACGGGTTCGGTGGTGTGTCGCCTCGAGGAATGAAATCTAATCCGTCTACACCCGTTTCACGCACAACATTAGCAAACTCTTGCTTGCCACATAAGTAATCTGATAAGCCTGGTTTGTTGTCTGTACATAGTTGTGTTTCCATTCGCCCTTTACGCATATCCGCATCGATAACCAGTACTCTCTGCCCAGCTTTAGCGATAACAGACGACAAGTTTGCAGATACAAATGATTTACCAATGCCTGGGCTTGGACCTGAAATCATTAGCACGTTATTTTTCGCTTCCATCATCGCGAAATGCAAACTGGTACGTAAACTACGTAGCGCTTCAATAGATAAGTCAGCAGGGTTGTAAACACTTAATAAGGTTTGCTCTACTGTTAAATTATTTTTCTTACCTTTTTGCTTTTTAAGCAGTTCTGTTTGTGAATCCGATAACGGAATAGAGGCATATACAGGCAGACCTAATTCTTCAATTTGATCCGGTGTTTCAACACCTTTATGGAACGCTGCGCGAAGTAAAGCTATAGCTACCGATAACATACCGCCTAATAGCGTTGCTAAAACAACAATTAACGCTTTTTTAGGTTTAACTGCTTGAGAATACGTTTGTGCACTATCAAGAATACGGACATTACCTACAGTGCTCGCTTTTACAATGCTTAGCTCTTGCACTTTATTTAATAACTCAACATAAATTTGCTGATTAACTTCAACACTTCGTGTTAATCGCAGAATTTCTTGTTGTGTTTTTGGTAACTTTTCAACACGCTTATTTAAACGTGCTTTTTCCGCTAATAATGTTTTACGCTTATCAAGCAACGCAATATATGCTGGATGCTCTTTAGTGAAACGCTGTGAAATATCACTTTCTTTAAAGGTTAATTCATTCAATTGTGCTTCAACATTTACCATGACCTCTAGGGCTGATTTTGCTTCTAAGTTTAAATCAACCGATTCGTTTAATTGTCGATATTGATTTAACCTTTCTTCTGCATTATTTAATTGCGCTTTAATTTCTGGCAGGTGTTTCTTTAAAAACACTAAACTTTTTTCTGCTTCTGCTGAGTTTCGTTCAACATTTTGCAAGAAATATTTCTGACTGATGTCATTCAGAATATCTTTAATTTCGCTGCGGTTTTTACCTGTCATTGAGAGTTGAAGGATACCCGTTTGTTTCCCTCGCTCACTAATGGATAAATCACGTTGTAAATTTTGAATAGCATCTAATCGGCTAATTTTACTTAAGGTAAATGTCGCTTCATCTTTAGCATGAATATCGGTTACAAATAAGCTAATGCCATTTTGTTCGACTAGCTCACCTACTCGCCCTTGTAAAATTTCACGCCCTTCTGAATTAGCTAACGTATATTTACCTTTTTCACTATTTGTAACTGTTAATACATAGCCGTTAGTCTGCATATGTTCAGGTAAAATAAAACGTGAAATAGCAATAGAGGCACTTTCTCCACTTAGTCGCGCCAGCCCCTTTCCTATCACTGGTATATAATTCGGTGTTGCTACAACAGAAAGATTTAATTTATCAACCGTCTCACCCAGTACCATACGAGACTTAATAATTTCAATTTCAGTTGTTGCTGTTGATTCAGATGAAAATAGCTCTGCCATATCACCACCAAGAGCAGGCATACCTGTACTTTTTTGCTCAACTTGAATCAATGCATCAGCTTTATATACCGGTGTTGCTAGAAGCGCATAAGCAATACCAATAAAAGTGAAGAGCAAGGTGGTTACAATAATGCTCCAACGACTATCAACCAAAATGCCAAATAGTTTACCTAGGTCGATTTCATCACTGGTATTTGGTGTTGCTTTATTTGCTAAATTTTGAGTTAAACTCATGAACAATATTCCATGTCAGTCATATTTTATTCAAGATTGGGTGATGAAATCTTGCCTATTTTAAATCGACAAAACGGTTAACACCTTCAGTTAAGCTATTAAATCCGGTGATAGTTGGTAATAGCTGTTTAATTACACGGTTCCAACGACTAATAGGTGCGGCTGTTACGTAAACAACATCATAAGGCTGTAATTCAAACTCAGTTCCAATCACCAATGCTGTCGCATCTTTAATATTTAATTGGTAAATATCAGCAATTGGATCGTTTGGTTTTTGAGACTCTTTAGAGCGAATAACAAATACACCTGTTGCATCAGCTTCTAATTCATTGATGCCGCCCACATTACTGAGTGCTTCCGTTAAACTCATACCTGCACGGTCAATTTTAAGTAGTTGTGGCTTATTTACTTCGCCCATCACAAACACTTTTTGTGCATCATTACGAGGGACATGCACAATGTCACCATCTTGTAATAAACGATTTTGAGTTAAATCGCCGCGCTGCATTAGCGCATATAACGATATATTCTGATCTTTACCATTGCGTGTTAACGTCACATTACGCCAATCAGAATCTTCTGCTAAGCCGCCTGATTTGTTAATTGCATCAAGCAGAGTTAAGGGAATATTAGTAATTGCTTGAGGACCAGGTTTTTTTACTTCACCGGTTATATAGGTTTTTTTCGAGCGAAAAGAAGCAACATTGACATCAACTTGCGGTGCTTCAATATAAGCAGCTAACCGACGAGCAATCTCTTTTCTCACTTCAGTAACTGTTTTCCCTGCAACCGTCACTTTACCGATGTAAGGATAGAAAATAGTGCCGTCTGCATGCACCCAGTTACCCGCTTCACTCGCACTACGATACGAACCAGCAGGAATGGTTAATTCAGGATGATCCCAAATAGTGACATTTAAGATATCGCCAACACCAATATGGTATTCGTAATTTTTCAACTCACTATCCAGTATGGTATTGACTTGGGCTGAAACTGGTGTGCTTTTATATTTCGCAACAGTCATCGCTGTTAATGGATAAACATTAATATTATCTAACGAAGAATCTTCAGCCCCTACAGTTATTACTTGTTTATTATCTATATTGATATTAGAACCGGGAACACTACAACCAGAAAGTAGTAATGTAAGAAAAACTGTTGATAACACATTTATTGATAATTTCATCCTAGCCTACAGGTAATTTTGTTGTTTAATAAGCATGCTACCGCCCTAAGGTCTAAGTTTCCTCATACTTATTAAGAGCTTTATATTTTAATTGAAAATAAATCTATTAGTAGAAATACAACAACAGTAC
>NZ_SSMG01000098.1 GCF_009873615.1 Photobacterium lucens | reverse complement strand
ATATATTATCGTACGGTTAAGCTTTATTTTATTTAAAAAAACAGAAGGTTATTGATATTAATAGAATAGAGATAAGAAAAGTTTACTATATTAGATGGGTGGAAGCCCCACCAGCCACATCCCGGCACACACATCGCCTGCTGCGGTTGCTCCCTTCCGGGCCTGGCCGAGTTCACAAGTTAGTGTTGCGGGAGGACCAATGGGGCCTCCATAGATTCTTTGTCTCTTGCGAGAACGAGATGGATTATGTAGTAAGCTAACTAAGAATGCAAGCCGTTATCTTGCCACCTCGCTTTGAACGCGCACTTTTCATCCAATAGAGAAAAGATTGGAAATAAAACCATCACTTTGTAATCAAAGCGTTTATTCCTCTTCTTCAGGATCTTCTAATAGCGACTCACCTAGCAATCCTCCACCAAGTACCAGTAACCATGACACTAAAATAGGATTGGCAACATCAAACTGCGGCATGATCACCAATGTGGCAAAACCAACTGCTGGCAATACGCAAGCTAATTTAGGGATCCACTCATCAAGATGCACTTTACTCAATGATTGCAGGGCTGCAATGATCCCCGTAACACATAAAGCGAGCAATGCTGCATGCTCCATGCCACCGACCCATAATGGGATCACAAGAATAATGGGCCACCATGTATTACCTTCCACTGGTCGCCAGCTACGTGCCGCGAACCATATAATAGCAATGGCAATAATTTGTAATAATGTGGCAGTGATCGAACCTGGGAGTTTACCTTCCCCTTGTAATGCCATTAACCCTGCATTCATGGCTAAGACAATCGAGATCATCAAAGAGCCTAATTGCCAACACCCTTTCGGTGAAGTACAAATGATCAGAATAGGCAGCATCATAAAGAGGCTAACAGAAAGTGCGACAGGTTGCTCAGGTAACACATAGCCAAACAAGCCTAAACCTATGAGCAATAACCATGCAGCAACACCACCTTGTGGTAATAGCCATAAAGCAGGGATTGCTAAAGCTAAAATAGGTAGTTCACCTTGGCTGTGTGCTAGAGCATTAACTCCCAGCACTGTAAGTAAAAGTGTTATGGCAATCAGCATTGTTTTATACAACATGGCAACACCTCCTTGCGTTATCCTGCTGTTTAATCAAAGATGGGCTTTTTCCATCTCTAGGTACAAATATGGACGATTTTTCTCACCAAATCTATAGCCAAGTGCATCAAATACCTGTTGGAAAAATATCAACTTATGGTGATATTGCAAAATTTGCTGGCTTTCCTGGTTATGCTCGGCAAGTCGGTCGATTACTGTCTAACCTACCACAGGATTCAAGATTACCATGGCATAGAGTGATCAATAGCCAAGGTAGAATCTCATTAGTAGACGATGGCAAAGCAAGACAAATGGAAGCACTACGTAATGAAGGTATTTTGATTTCAGAGCAAGGAAAAATTAACTTAAAACACTACCGTTGGTGAAGTGACCCCCAATAGTTGGACACCAATTATTGGGGGTCTTTTATGTCCAAATATAGTCGAGAGTTAAAATGC
>NZ_SSMG01000097.1 GCF_009873615.1 Photobacterium lucens | reverse complement strand
AATACCACCTAAGGGGTAATTGATAGGGTTATTTGTTCTAGATCAATAAATAGATAAGATAAAACTCACATTATTCGATAATTTAATGCATCGTATTCATGTGCGTTATGAAGAATTGTGAATAACGATTATTAGAAAGGATTCATGTGGCAAAGAAAAAAACAAATTCGGTAACAAGCACCATCGCTCGTTCAATGGTACTGATTTTATTCATCTCTATTTCGACAACCTCACTCGCATTGATGACACTGACATCTAGCTTGAACGATGCCGAAGCCATCAACATCGCAGGCTCAATGCGTATGCAAACTTATCGCTTAGCTTTTGATATTGAGACACACTCACCATTACTGTCTGAGCACATTGAGCAGTTTGAACAGTCGTTACATTCTCCTTCGATGAAAGAGCTCAATCATTGGTTTGTCCCTAGTGATATCCAACAACAGTACAACCAGCTAGTACTGCGCTGGGACGAGCTACACCCCATCTTAGAAACAGAAAACAATAAATCTTTCATTCAGCATGTCGCCCCTTTTGTTCATCGAGTTGATAAGTTTGTCGCAGAACTACAAGAATCTTCTGAAATTAAACTTCAACGATTAGCAACCATCGGTGCCATGGGATTAACCACGATATTACTGATTGTGTTCTACACCATCCGCTACACACGTTTACAAATCGTTGCGCCACTCAATGATTTAGTGAATGCCTGTAAACAAGTAAAGCGTAAAAACTTTCAGTTCCGTGTTTGTAATAACAGTAACAATGAATTAGGGATCTTAGCGCAGACATTTAGCAAAATGTCCTGTGAGTTAGAGCAACTTTATGATGGGTTAGAGCGTAGCGTCACAGAGAAAACTCGCCGTTTACGCCATGCCAATGAATCACTGCAAGTGCTTTACAACTGCTCACAACAACTCTCAGTTAGCCGACTGACCACAGAGCAATTTACTAACATGTTAGAAACCATGATTGCGATTGATGGAGTAACGGGAGCTCGACTGATCATTGCAGAAACAACAGGAAGCACTACGGAGCTCCATGCTGGTAGCCGCATTAATCAAAACTGGCACAGTAATGAACTGTATATCGATGGTGAATTAATGGGACGGTTATGGTGGCAATATACGTTGCCGTGTCCAGATCAAGCATTGATCGATAATATTTCACAAATTCTCGCCCGTGGTATTTATTACAACCGCGCTCAGAAACAAGCTGAGCATTTGTTACTCATGGAAGAGCGTGCCACTATCGCCCGAGAGCTGCATGATTCACTAGCACAATCACTGTCTTATTTAAAAATCCAATTAACCCTCTTAAAAAGAGAGTTAAATCAAATTGAGCACGGTGACGATATCAATCGTACCGTGCAAGATATAGAACAAGGACTAAGTAGTGCCTATACCCAATTACGTGAGCTGCTCAGTACATTCCGTCTCACCATTAAAGATGCTAACTTTGGTGAAGCGTTAAACCAAATGCTTGAACCTCTGGAAGATCAAACCGACGCCTTATTGGTGATAAATAACCACTTACCATCCATGGCGTTAGATGCCCATAACCAAGTGCATTTATTACAGATCATTCGTGAAGCGGTACTCAATGCAATTAAACATGCAGATGCCGATGAAATCACCGTCACCTGTTATCAAACAGCGCAAAATGTGCATGTGACGATCGGTGATGATGGTAAAGGATTTGACCCAACAGCAAGCAAACGGGATCATTATGGTCTAAGCATTATGCAAGAGCGTACATCACGGCTTAATGGTGACTTACAGATAGATTCACAACCCCATCACGGCAGTACTATCAGCCTGATATTTCCACTACAAAAAGGATAACAATATGACATGTTGGAAAGTCATGATTGTCGACGATCACCCTCTGATGCGTCGAGGGATCGGTCAGTTGCTCAGCATGGAATCAGACTTTCAATTAGTCGGTGAAGCCAGTAACGGTAATGATGCAATTGCTCTTGCCCATGAACAATCACCAGATTTGATTTTGCTCGATTTAAACATGAAAGGCATGTCTGGCTTAGATACGTTAAATGCCATGCGTGATGAAGGGATTCTTGCCTGTATTGTAGTATTAACGGTTTCTGATAGCCGCAGTGATATTAAAACGCTGCTCAATGCAGGTGCTGATGGTTACTTACTTAAAGATACCGAGCCTGATGAACTCATCGAGCTGTTAAAGTCTGCGCTGTGTGGTGGCAAAGCTTACAGTAACGTGGTGAAAGAATGTTTGGCAGAGCAGCATTCAACAGACGATATACTGAGTCAACTTACCGAACGTGAACTGCAAATTCTCCAAGAAGTCGCCAAAGGCCAACGAAACCGTCAAATTGCTGAGCAGTTATTTATTTCAGAAGCCACTGTGAAAGTGCATATGAAAAGCTTGCTCAAAAAGCTACAGGTTAAGTCTCGCACCGCTGCAACCATCTTGTATTTAGAATCACAAGGCCAATAAGCGCAAGTAGTTCAACCAAGCTGCTTTCATTAGCAAAAAACCGCATTGCTATTAATAGCGAATGCGGTTTTTTATTTATGGCGCTAATGCCGCCAATAAATCAGGCTCTCTTGCCTTAATCCACTCTAAGTCAAACGGTCCCCAATCACTCAATGTGTAATAACCATCATTATGACGACGACCATCCTGAATAAAACACAGCTCTATACCAATGCTAGGTAAAGCTTTTAAGACATCTTGAATGGTGCGACGAGGCCAACCTGTTTGTTCAATTAAACGAGGGACGTTAGGTCGCTCGGTATATTCCACTAATAATGCTAAGTAAAGTCGACGGGCAAAAACCGGATTCAGTTCCATTGAGGCCTCCATAAAATACTTTACTTATTATTAACTGCTAAGAAA
>NZ_SSMG01000096.1 GCF_009873615.1 Photobacterium lucens | reverse complement strand
AATGGCCTATTTTAATATTTATATCTAAAGTTAATATTGAGGCTATATGTCGTTCATTGATGCATTTTTCTCAATACCGCGTGTATATAAAAGACTTGTGAGCGTGTGTATTGATTTATTGTTTGTACAAATTGCTTTTTGGGGGGCTTTTTGGACACGACTGGGTGACTTTGACGAATTCCATAAAGTTGAATATTGGTACCTTGTTGCTTTTCTTTCTGTAGTAACTATTTTTTGTTTTAGCAGAATTGGCTTCTATCGCGCAATTCTTCGATATCTTAGTATTAATGCTTTATTTACATTAATTACTGGTGCATTACTTTCCACTGTAGTCTTTGTACTTACTACTTATTTCTACAACATTTGGGTACCAAGATCTGTTTCTGTTATTTATTTCGGTTACCTATTTGTGCTAACTGGAGGCGCTAGAGTATCTGTTCGTATGCTTTTTGCTCAGCGGAGTATGAAACGAAAACCAAATGTGATTATTTATGGTGCGGGTGTAGCAGGTCGCCAATTAGTAAATTTACTACGTCAAGGCGATGAGTTAAATCCAATCGCTTATATTGATGATAATAAGAAATTACAAAACTCAGTAATTCAAGGTTTGAATGTTTATCATCCATCTAAATTAGCACGTGTAGTTAATAAAGGAGATGTTAAGCAGATTTTATTGGCGATTCCGAGTGCTAGTCGTTCTCAACGTCGTGCTATTGTTGAATCATTAGTTAATTTACCTGTAGAAGTGCTTTCTATACCTAACCTTGATTCTATTGTTCATGACAATGTATCTCTTGATCAGTTAAGAGATGTTGCCATTGAAGATCTTTTAGGTCGTGAACCTGTTAAACCTCGTGAAGATTTAATGTCGGCAAATATAACAGATCAAGTCGTAATGGTTACTGGTGCTGGTGGCTCTATTGGTTCAGAGTTATGTCGTCAGATTGTTAAGTGTAAGCCTAAGACGTTATTATTATTTGAGCTTTCTGAGTATTGTTTATACAGTATTGATAAAGAGTTATCTGAATATGTTTTGAAACGTGGATTAGATGTAGAAATTGTTCCTTTATTAGGTTCTGTTCAACGTATTAACCGCTTAGAAACAATAATGAAAACTTTTCATGTTGATACTGTTTACCATGCTGCAGCATATAAGCACGTACCGATGGTTGAGTATAATGTTGTTGAAGGTGTAAGAAATAACGTTTTTGGTACTTTCTATACTGCACAAGCAGCGATTAATGCAGGGGTATCTTCTTTTGTTTTAATATCAACAGATAAAGCAGTACGACCTACAAATGTAATGGGTACAACAAAACGTATGGCTGAGCTTGGTCTACAAGCGCTAGCTTCTGAGGAAGTGAAGAAGACATCAGGTACACGCTTTTGTATGGTACGATTTGGTAATGTGCTCGGTTCTTCTGGTTCTGTTATTCCACTTTTTAAGCGTCAAATTAAAGAAGGTGGTCCAATAACCATTACTCATCCTGATATTATTCGTTACTTTATGACTATTCCTGAAGCAGCACAGTTAGTTATCCAAGCTGGTGCAATGGGTAAAGGTGGTGATGTTTTTGTCCTGGATATGGGGCAACCAGTTAAGATTGTTGATTTAGCCGAGAATCTAGTGAAGTTATCTGGACTAGAATTGAAGACTGAAGATAATCCATTTGGTGATATTGAACTTAAATATACGGGCCTTCGTCCTGGTGAGAAGTTATTTGAGGAGCTATTGATTGGAGATAATGTAGGCGAAACCGATCATAGCCGAATAATGACGGCTAATGAGCGCTTCTTATCTTTAGACGAGTATCAGCATATTCTAGATTTATTGGATAAAGCTTGTCATGATTTTAAACATGAAGATATTCGTCAAATTTTGCTTGATGCACCAACTGAGTTTAAACCAACAGATGGTATTGGTGATGTAGTTTGGAAACGAAATCAGCAAAATAGTTAATCTAACTACATATTAATTAAGGCCAATTGTTATAAAATAATTGGCCTTTTTTATATATTTAAACGGAGTTAACCATGTTTAACAAAATCCTCGTGGTGTGCGTGGGTAACATTTGTCGCTCGCCAGCGGGAGAACGTATTCTGCAAACAAAACTGCCGACTAAATGCGTTGCCTCTGCGGGTATTGCGACGCAAAAAAGTGGGCTAGCTGGTAAGCCTGCAGATGCGATGGCATGTGAAGTGATAGCACAATATGGTTTTGATTTATCAGGCCACCAAGCGCAACAACTGACATCTGAATTATGCCGAGATTATGATCTGATTTTGGTGATGGAAAAAGGACATATTGATGCAGTAACCAATATTGCACCAGAAGCGCGAGGTAAAACCATGCTGTTTGGTCAATGGATTGGTCAGCGGGATATTCCTGATCCATATCGTCAAAGTCGTGAAGCGTTTGAGCACTCTTTAACTTTAGTCGATCAAGCTGCGCAAGCTTGGGCAACTAAGCTGTAATTATTATTTATAAATTAAATAATTTGTTTGATTAAGTAATGTGTTTTTTATGTGCTACATAGTTTACTTTCGTTGATTTCGTGAGCCTGCTCTGATTCTAGTTGTTAATATTTTTAACATGATAATAGCTCTGTCATTATCATCAGATTGGATAAAATATAAGCACAAGGATCAAACGTGGATATTATTCACCATGGGGCGAAAACTGGTGTGACAGGTTCATGTCACGAGCTTGTCATTGGTAGTAGTAGTTTATTAATTGATTGTGGTTTGTTTCAGGGTAAAGAAGCAAATAGCAGAAATTTTGATATTGAGTTTGATATTGAACACATACAAGCACTGTTACTGACCCATTGTCATATTGATCATGTCGGTCGTATTCCTTGGTTACTGGCTGCGGGGTTTACGGGCCCGATTTATGCGACGGAAGCAACGGCGGCGTTGCTTCCGTTGATGTTAGAAGATGGACTAAAAATTCAGCTTGGATTGAGTTCTGCTCAATGTCAGCAATTTACCCAGCTTGTAAAGAAAAAAGTTCGCCCTGTGCCTTATGACTGTTGGGCTAAATTAGTGTTATTAAATGGCGAAAGTGTGGCTATACGTTTTCGTCAAGCTGGGCATATTTTAGGCTCTGCTTATATTGAGATTAAATTGCCAGATCAACGTACCGTTGTTTTTAGCGGCGATCTTGGTCCTTCAAATACTCCTCTTTTATCTGATCCTATTTCTCCCTTATCGGCAGATGTGCTTGTTTTAGAAAGTACATATGGCGACAAGTCTCATCATGATGTGATTGAGCGTGAATCGCAATTACGTCAGTTAATTGAACACTCTTTACGAGATGGTGGTGCGATCTTAATTCCTGCATTTAGCGTCGGTCGAACGCAAGAACTATTGTTTGATATTGAAAATATTTTGGCTGATGTCTTATCCGGTTCGAGTCATGATAATGAGCATCAAAAAGTATGGAAGACATTGCCTGTTATTCTTGATTCGCCATTAGCGCAGAAAATTACAGAGCAATATCGACATTTCCAAGAGTTATGGTCAAAAGAAGCGAAAGATCGACGTTATATTGGACGTCATCCATTAGCGTTTGAGCAATGTATTACCATCGAGAAGCATCAAGATCACGTAGAGCTTGTTAATCGATTAAAACATTCTGGTGAACCTGCCATTATTGTTGCTGCCAGCGGTATGTGCTCCGGTGGACGTATTATGAACTATCTTGAAGCATTGCTACCTGATGTTCGAACTGACGTGATCTTGGCTGGTTTTCAAGCTATCGGAACGGTTGGAAGGCAGTTGCTTGATCAAAACAATCAGATAGTGATTAATGATAAAATCGTTGAGGTTAACGCAAAAGTTTACGGTTTATCAGGTTATTCTGCTCACGCTGCGCAAGATGATTTAGTTAAATTTGTGGAGCAGATAGAAGACGGCCCTTCAGTGATCCGAATTGTTCATGGCGATAAAGAAGCACAATCTCGTTTGGCCGATAAGCTGAGAGTGAGTCGACCTGATGCAGAGATCGTTATTGCCGCTGAATTATAAAGCTAAGCAAAAGATCTCATATTAACTTTTCATCATATTACATTTCTAACATAACTAAGAGTTCTATCGAAAAAATACGCTATTTTTTGTTTCGATTAGCTTTTAGTTATCCCATCTATAAAGTGTTCACACTATGTTTATTCTTACTTTTTAGGTTATTGCGTTGCTGCAGTTCCGAGATCATCGTTGAAGCAAAAGCATATGCCGTAAATCAATTGATGAGTAAGGAAACATCATGAAAGCGATTTTACCTTTTGCTATTGCTGCTGTATTCACTAGTCCTGCAGTTAATGCACAAACGCCTGTTGTTGCAGGTTACTTTGCTGACTGGCAATACAGCAATGAAGCTAACCCTTATACGGTAAAAGACATTCCAGCCGATAAGCTAACCCATGTTATCTATGCGTTTTTAAGTATGTGTGGACCACATAATGGGGCGAGTGAGGCTGTTCAGCAGCAAATCAAAACAGCGTGTAAAGATAAAGCGCCTTTTAGTGCAGTCATTGTGGATCAAGTATCGGCGTTAGAAAAAGATTTTGGACCAACGAAAGTAAAGGTGGATTACAAAGGTCACTTTGCGCAATTAAAAGACTTAAAAGCAGATAAACCTGAATTGAAAATTTTATCATCTTTTGGCGGTTGGACAATGTCAGAACCGTTTCATGCTATGGCAAAAGATAAAGCCGCGATTGAACACTTCTCTAAAACAGCCGTTGAGCTGATTGCGCAATATGATTTCGTTGATGGTATCGATCTCGATTGGGAATACCCAGGTGGTGGTGGCCTCACAACGTCTCCTTGGAACCCTGAAACTAAATTGTCTGATGAGCAAAAGGCGGCAGAAAAGGAAGCGTATACGCACTTGGTGAAAACACTACGTACTAATCTTGATAACTTAGAGAAGAAAACCGGTCGTGAATATGAATTATCAACGGCTGTTGGTGTTGGTAGTAAAGCTGAATCGATAGATTGGGCTGCTGTTGCACCACATTTAACCAATATGTTTGCGATGACTTATGACTATTTAGGTGGATGGGGAACACAGACTGGTCACTTAACGAATCTTCATGCGACCGATAACGGTTGGTGGGGAATGGGTACTGATGTGTTTGTTAACAAGATGATTGAGCTAGGCATTCCTGCTAATAAATTGGTTGTGGGTGCGGCATTTTATGGTCGAGGCTGGGAAGGAACAAAAGGGTTTGATGGTAAGGTCTTACCTAAAGAGCTTTCCTCAGCAAAAGGTGCAAGTTTTGGTACTTCTGATACAGAGCCGGGCTTCTTTATGTATTGGGATTTAAAACGTAATTATACCGAAGCTCAAGGTTATATCGCAGGTTATGATGATAAGGCAGAAGCTCCTTATCTATGGAATGCAGAGAAACAAGTTTTCATTAGTTATGATGATGCTCGCTCGGTAAAAGCCAAAGCCGATTGGGTGAAGAAAAATAAACTTGCTGGCTTATTTGTTTGGGATCTGTCTGGCGATGAGAATAATGAATTAATGAATGTGATGGCGAGTGAACTGAAGTAGTTAGCAATAGGTAACTCAAAGTCATAATAAAACGCCATGTAGGTATTCGCTCATGAATAAAAATGAAACGAATGAACATGGCGTTTTTACTTTTGCTAATTAGGCATCAAGCGTGGTAAGTGCTTTGCCTTTTACTAATCTTCTTACCCACATACGGCCAGGGTGAAGTGCTTCAAGCACACTAAGTGGTAGCGGTAATGGATCGCCACAAATTTGTGACGCTAAAACTTCGCCCAGTAATGGTGCTGAACTTAATCCTCGAGAGCCTAAGCCAACAATCGCAAATAAGTTGTCATAGATAGGGACTTCTTCGGCATGCTCTTGGGTTTCTTTTAGGTTATGGTATTGCGCTAATAAATCGTCGTAACGACATACGTTGCCGACAAAAGGTAGATGATCTCGGGTGGCACATCGAATTCCTACTCGGGCGCGCTCTTTTATTTCAAAGCCATCAATGTCTATTGCTTTAGGCCATTCAACGGATGGTAAACAATTAACTAAGCGTTGCTTATTATCTTGTTGATCGTCTTCATTAAACGCTAGTTCGACATTACGACGATCATAGCTAGCACCAATACAGTGACTTTGGGTTTTGCTATTTACTGGTGTGAGGTAACCATCGTAACAAAGTACGGTTTTTAGCTGCCCTAATGAAGGATTGGTTGGTACATGACTCACTTGACCACGAACAGAGGAAGCGGGGATCGCCTGAGTTTGTGGATATTCACTAAAACGATGACCACTTGCTAAGATCACGGTGTGATGTTGCGCTTGGCTACCATCAGTGAAATGTAGTTGCCATTGTTCATCAGACAGCTGCTCAAGTGACTGTACTGCTTGTTGTGTTTTAAGTGTGAGTTTCCCTTCATTCACAGCATGTTCAATTAACGCTGTGGTTAATTCTTTTGGCGATAGCCAACCACCTAACGGGTAATGCACGCTGTCAAAACCGGTTTCAACACCTGTGGTTTGTTCGGTTTGTGCTTTATCTAGCTTATGGACTAACTCTGAAGTAAAACCACCGTCTAACATTTTTTCAAGTTTAACGGCTGACTTTTCGTCATAAGCCAATTGAGTAACACCACACCAGCTATGGCTAAATTCAAGCTCAGTGGCGGCTTGTTCAACTAACTGTTTAGCGTAGATAAATGCGGTTGAGAAAAAGCGAGATACCGCATCATTGTTACCGTTTAATAAAGGGTAGACTGCGCCTTGGCGGTTACCGGATGCACCATCTGCAAGCTCGCTATCTGCACAATATAATGTCACCTTTTGACCTCGGCGGATCAAAGCAAGTGCCGTGGTTGCAGAAGCAATACCGCCACCAATGATAGCAATATCTGAATCACTGTTTGTTTGTGCAGCTCTGTTGTACCAAGGTTTCACATTCGTACTATGCTGACGTTCAATAACCTTGCCAACAATCATTTCACGTTTAGTACCAAACCCTTTGGCTTTTCGCATCTCAAAGCCCGCTTCTATTAGGCCGCGACGAACAAAGCCGGCAGCGGTGAAGGTTGCGACAGTACAATCTTGGCGCGCCATTTTAACCATGCCGTTAAACAAGTTTTGATTCCACATTTCAGGGTTTTTACTTGGGGCAAAACCGTCAAGGAACCACGCATCGATAATGCCGTCGTTACCGACCCAAACTTGCGGCATACAATCTTTGATATCACCAAACCATAAATCTAGCGTGATCATGCCATCTTCTAATACGATACGATGACAATCTGCAATGGCTGGTGGGTAGTGAGCGTGAAGTTGCTCAGCAAGCTCAGCCAGCTCAGGCCATGACTGGTGTGCTTTAATTAAGTCCTGCTTAGTAACGGGATATTTTTCAAAACTGATGAAATGTAGCTCTGAAGTGACAGAATTTGGGTGTTGCGCACGGTATTGTTTGAAAGCTTGCCAAACAGCAAGGAAATTTAGCCCTGTGCCAAAGCCTGTTTCAGCAATGACGAAGCGACGGTTTTCACCTTCAATCCAGCGCTCTGGTAAACCATTTTGCTTGATAAAGACGTATCGGGTTTCTTCTAATCCATTAGCGTTTGAGAAGTAGACATCATCAAAGTTATTCGATACTGGCGTTCCCACGTCATTCCAATCGAGAACGGCATTTTCAATTTGTGGGGTAGACTTTTCATTCTGTGGACAAGACAAAAGGGGAAACCTCTTAAATGATTAACAGACTGTATGTGATAAATCGTCTGAAATAGCAGCAGCTTTGCGATAACATACAGCGAGAAATGGCAATTTTGAGCCGATTGTACCCGAATATCAGGAAAGCTGACCACTTTTTAGCGTTAAAGCCGTTATAGTCGATGGGCTCAAATACATTGAGAAAACTTTAGCAAAATAACAGCCAAACAGCTTTAAGATATGATGTTCCGTTAAATACGGTATAATTGCCGACAAGAACGCGCATCTTAAAGCCGTTTGGGAGTAAACCCGCCGGATAACGATGAATTATCACGGTAAGGCTATATCCATTAATATTAGTAGGAAGTCATCATGAAACGAGCCGTAATTACAGGCATGGGGATTATATCTAGTATCGGTAACAATGTTGCTGAAGTACTAGAGTCACTGAAGACAGGCAAATCAGGCATTAATTTTTCTGAGCAGTTCGCAGAGATGAAACTACGCTCAAATGTTTGGGGTGATCTGAAAATTAACCCATCAGAGCACATTGACCGTAAAAAAATGCGTTTCATGGGCGATGCAGCGGCTTACGCTTACCTATCAATGGAACAAGCAATTGCTGACTCTGGTTTAGCTGAAGAGCAAGTATCTAATGAGCGTACAGGTCTTGTGGCAGGTTCTGGTGGTGCGTCATCTCATAACCAATACGTTGCGGTTGATACGCTACGTGAAAAAGGCGTAAAGCGTGTTGGTCCTTACATGGTGCCTCGTACGATGTCTTCAACGGTATCTGCATGTCTTGCAACACCATTTAAGATCCGTGGTGTGAACTACACAATGAGCTCAGCTTGTGCAACGTCAGCACACTGTATTGGTCACGCAGTAGAACTTATCCAACTGGGCAAACAAGATGTTGTGTTCGCTGGTGGTGGTGAAGAGCTAGATTGGTCACTAACCATGATGTTTGATGCAATGGGTGCACTATCGACTAAGTACAATGATGAGCCAACTAAAGCTTCTCGTACTTATGATGCTGATCGTGATGGTTTTGTGATCTCTGGTGGCGGCGGTATGGTTGTTATCGAAGAACTAGAGCACGCACTTGCACGTGGCGCAAAAATTTACGGTGAGATCGTAGGTTACGGTGCGACGTCTGATGGCTACGACATGGTTGCTCCATCAGGTGAAGGTGCGGTGCGTTGTATGAAGATGGCAATGCAAGATCTTGATGGTCCTGTTGATTACATCAATACACACGGTACATCAACACCAGTAGGTGATGTGAAAGAGCTAGGTGCTATCCAAGAGCTATTTGGTGAAAATAGCCCTGCAATTTCTGCAACTAAAGCTATGACAGGTCACGCATTAGGTGCGGCAGGTGTTCACGAAGCGATTTACTCAACGCTAATGCTTGAGCACGGTTTTGTTGCGCCAAGCATCAACATCGATAACTTAGATGAAGCGGCACAAGGTCTTGATATCGTAACTGAAAAGCGTGACGTTGAACTGAAGACGGTAATGTCTAACAGCTTTGGTTTTGGTGGTACTAACGCAACGCTAGTGATCAAGAAATACGAAGCGTAATTAAACCAGATGTAGATTAACTATAGCGTTAATTGGATTGATAGAAGAGCCATAAAGTGATTTATGGCTCTTTTTTTAACTATATGTCAACATTGAAGAATTATTAACAGGTTAATATAGTGGTTTTGTTCTTTTTAACGTATTTTCAGTTAAACTAGTAGCCAGTTAGCAAAGGGAATAATTGCCATTTGCACATTAGTTTACTGAGGTGAAGTATGAAAATTACAGTTGTGGGTACTGGCTATGTAGGCCTATCTAATGCAGTGCTTTTAGCTCAACACAATGAAGTAGTAGCGTTAGACATTGTTGAAGACAAAGTTACGTTAATTAATCAAGGTTTATCTCCGATTGTAGATAAAGAGATTGAAGCATTCTTACAACACAAGACATTGAACTTAGTGGCAACAACGGATGCTGATCATGCTTATGATGGCTCTGAATTTGTCATTATTGCCACACCTACCGATTATGATCCTGCTACTAATTACTTTAATACCAACTCAGTTGAAGCAGTAATTAAAGATGTGATGATAAAAAATCCATTGGCAACCATGGTGATCAAATCAACTGTACCTGTCGGTTACACTGAAAGTATCAAAAAGCAATTTGGTATTGATAATATTATCTTCTCACCTGAGTTTTTACGTGAAGGTCGTGCCCTTTACGATAACTTGCACCCCTCTCGCATTATTGTTGGTGAGCGCTCCGAGCGAGCAGAAACTTTTGCAGGTTTATTAAAGCAAGGTGCTGAAAAGCAAAATATAGCTGTGCTGTTTACCGATTCTACTGAAGCGGAAGCGGTGAAGTTATTCTCAAACACTTATCTTGCAATGCGTGTGGCCTATTTTAATGAGCTTGATAGCTACGCAGAAGCATTAGGTTTAGATAGTCGCCAAATCATTGAAGGTGTCGGCTTAGATCCACGTATTGGTAATCACTACAACAATCCATCATTTGGCTATGGTGGTTACTGCCTGCCAAAAGATACCAAGCAATTGCGAGCGAATTACCGTGATGTGCCTAATAACATTATTGGTGCGATTGTGGATGCGAATACCACCCGTAAAGATTTTATTGCTGATTCAATTATTGCAAAGCAGCCAAAAGTAGTAGGTGTTTATCGATTAATCATGAAGTCGGGTTCTGATAATTTCCGCGCATCCAGTATTCAAGGCATCATGAAGCGCATTAAAGCTAAAGGTATTGAAGTGGTGGTGTATGAGCCAGTGCTTGAGCAAGATGACTTCTTTAACTCAAAAGTGATTAAAGATCTGGAAGCATTTAAAGCGATGTCTGATGTCATTGTCTCAAACCGAATGGCGGTTGAGCTGGATGATGTGCAAGAGAAAGTTTATACCCGAGATCTGTTCGGGGCTGATTAAGCAAAGCAAGGAAAGCCTGAATGAAAATCCTTATTGATGAAAACATGCCGTATGCATTTGAGTTGTTCAGTGAACTGGGTGAAGTCGTAGCTAAACCTGGTCGCAACTTAACTGCTGATGATTTGATTGGGATTGATGCCCTAATGATCCGCTCGGTAACCAAAGTTAATGAAAGTTTGTTGGAAAAAGCCGACAAGTTGAAGTTTGTTGGTACGGCAACGGCAGGACAAGATCATGTTGATCAGTCGCTATTGGCTGAGCGTGAGATCACTTTTACGGCGGCTCCTGGTTGTAACAAGGTAGGGGTTGCTGAATATGTATTAAGTAGCCTCATGGTGTTAGGGCAACAGCAAGGCTTTTCTATTTTCGAACGTACGGTTGGTATCATTGGTGCAGGTAACGTTGGCTCATATTTAGCGAAATGTTTAGATGCTTTGGGCATTCGTTATTTACTCAATGATCCACTAAAACAAGCCGAAGGCGATGAGCGTGAATTTCATTCCCTAGAAACCTTGTTGGCGGAATGTGATGTGATCACCACACATACGCCATTAACCCGTGAAGGTGAATATCCTACCCATCATCTTGTTGATGCTGATTTTATTGAAGCACTAAAGCCAAATGCGATTTTGATTAATGCCGCTCGTGGCCCTGTGGTGGATAACCAAGCCCTAAAAGCAGCATTAATGGCATCAAGTAACGGGACAGGAAAACTACTTACCGCAGTTTTAGATGTGTTTGAACAAGAGCCGCTGGTGGATTTGGAGCTGTTACCTTATTTAGCCTTTGCAACGCCACATGTTGCAGGTTACGGCCTTGAAGGTAAGGCTCGTGGTACTACCATGGTATTTAATCGATTCTGTGAATTTTTAGGTTTAGATAAACAGGTTGAAGCGAGTGAGCTATTACCTGTTGCGCCAGTTCCACAAGTTCAACTGAGCCGTCAATGGGATGAAGCTACGTTATTTAGCCTCACTCAATTGGTTTATGATGTACGTAAAGATGATGGTATTTTCCGTCGTCAGATGCAGCAAGCTGGTGATGATAACAGCAAAATGGCGACCGCTTTTGATCTTATGCGAAAAAACTACTGGGATCGTCGTGAATATAGTGCGATTACAGTAGCGGGTAAGGCTGATTTTGAGGTAGAGTCGCTGGCTAAATTAGGTTTTACAGTAGTAGAGGTAACTCAATGAGTCAGGAATATGATATTGCAATACTCGGCGCAACGGGCGCTGTTGGCGAAGCGATGGTCGAGGTATTAGAAGAGCGCAATTTTCCTGTTCGCAATCTTTACTTGCTGGCAAGTGAGCGTAGCTCAGGCAAAGTACTTCGTTTTAAAGGCAAATCGATCCGCGTTAAAAACGTAGAAGAGTTCGATTGGGGTCAAGTTCAAATTGCCTTGTTCTCAGCAGGTGCAGAGGCTTCTCGTCATTGGGCGCCAATTGCTGCCGATCATGGTGTCGTGGTTATCGATAACACATCAGAATTCCGTTACGAATACGATGTACCGCTGGTTATTCCTGAAGTGAACCCAGAAGCGATTGCGGATTACCGTAACCGTAATATTATTGCGAACCCAAACTGTTCGACGATTCAAATGCTAGTTGCTTTGAAGCCAATTCAAGATGCTTACGGTATTGATCGTATTAACGTTGCAACTTACCAGTCTGTTTCAGGCTCTGGTCGTAAAGGTATTGATGAGCTTGCAGGTCAAACAGCGAAATTGCTAAATGGCTTACCAGCTGAAAACAGTGCTTACGATAAGCAAATTGCATTTAACTGTTTGCCTCATATCGATGAGTTTCTTGATAATGGTTACACCAAAGAAGAAATGAAAATGGTGTGGGAAACACAAAAAATCCTAGGTGATTCAAGTATTCGTGTTAATCCAACATGTGTACGTGTTGCTGCATTCTTCGGTCACGCAGAAGCGGTTCACGTAGAAACACACCAACCGGTTGTGGTTGAAGACGTGGTAAACATGCTTGAAAATACTGATGGTATCGAAGTGTTCCATGGTACTGATTACCCAACACAAGTAACGGATGCGGTAGGTAAAGATCACGTTATGGTTGGTCGTATTCGTGAAGATATTAGCCACCCTTGCGGCGTGAATATGTGGGTTGTTGCCGATAACGTTCGTAAAGGCGCAGCAACAAACAGTATTCAAATTGCTGAAAAGCTGATTGAAGAATATTTGTAAAAGAAATAAAAAGAAGGAGTGAGAAATTGCTCCTTCTTCTTTTCCATGATCTTACTGGTAAAACACTAAGTAGTCCCTTGACATATAAAGTGAGCTAGCAAGAATTATCCGTTATGACGTTAAGTTTTGCTCAATGTCGCCGTTACATGTTCATTATGGTTTACGTGTAATAACTGTATTATTTCGAAGGGTATTTTCGGATAAAATGCTTTTCGTCCTATTTATCTCTGCCAGAGAGGAACGCAGGCAGTGTCTGATATTCCAAAGATCTTAAAGCGCTTTATTGTGCCGGTAGCCTTCGTTACCATCTCATCTTATCTACCTGTGGTGAATGCCAATACCGTTCGTATTGTTGGCCCATCGAATGAGGATGGATCCTATTCGCAAGCCACTCGCAGTTTAGCTACAGCGCCATCGTTGCGCACTCTTTCACAGTCGACATCGGCACAATCTTCAGCACGTCGTTATGGTCCTACAGGGGAAAAAGAAACCTTGTGGTCGATTGCTTCGCGCCATCGCCCTAATACATCGGTTTCTGTCTACCAAGTGATTGGTGCGATTTATCATGTAAACCCGCAAGCGTTTGAAAATAGCAATATTCATGGTTTAGTACCGGGTAGTTATTTGGTAATGCCAACGCTGAGCCAAATTAACAATGAAAAAGAAAGTTTGATCCGTCGCCAATTAGAGGCAGACAAAAAGCGCGCACCTTACCTAAAAACAACACCTAAGCCTAAACGCGTTGTTAAATTAAAGCCAAAGCCGGAAGAATTAAAAACAATTCAAGCCGAGAAAAAAGCCAAGGAACAAGCGGCGACGCCAAAAATTAAGCCCGCTGATACGGTTGTAAAGCCAATCGCGCCTAAGCCTGCAAATACAGCACAACCAACACCAGAGGTATCGGCTAAAACAATTGAAAAAGCAGTGGCTGCAGCAACAACGGCAGCGGCTGTTAGTACTGTTACACCCAACACAGCAACGGGTGCAGAAAAGCCCACGGAAACAGTAGCATCAGATGTGAAAACAGCCGATGTGACAAGTACTGATTCTGTAGAAGCTATCCCTGCAAAACCAGAACTATCTGATCAGCAGCAAGCGTTAACTGATGAACAAATGACTAAGCTGGTGGAGAGTAATCACCTGCTACGTTTACGTTTAGCTGAGATGCAGCAAGAAGTTGAAGCATTAAAAGATCAAGTTAAAGATAGCGATGATGTACGCCAAGAACTGCTAACTTTCTTAGAGCAACAAAAGCAGCTGCAAAATGCGCCACAACCTGTGACGCCACCTACCTCAACTTGGTTTGATTCACTGGCTAATAATCCATGGGCTCTCGCAGCTGCAGGGATTATCCCAGGCGGTTTAATTGCAGCCTTATTAGCTTTCTTCTTATTACGTCGTAAAAATGAAGATGAACAGGATGAAGTGAAGTCGCTACAAGCACCTGACGCAACAGCGACAGACAATGCACCAGTAGTGGTTCCGCCTATGGATGGTAAAGAGACTGATTCAGAAGATGCTGATGATTTAGATGATCTGTTTGCTGACGATGATTTATTTAATGATCCTGATTTCACATTAGAAATTGATGAGAAAGATGAGCAATCAGATAAAGTTGAAGAGAAAGTTTCTGATCCTATTGCAGATTTTACTGATGAAGTTGCTGTTGGAACACCATCTCAAACTGATAATGCGGCAGATGAGATTGAATTTGATGATGTATTTGAAAATAACGTCAGCAGCAGTATTTCAGTAAAAGGTGATGACGCTATCGGTCTTGAAGACATGGAGCGCGCACTTGATGAAATGGATAATGAAGAGAGCGAGCCAAGTGCTGATGAAGCGTTAGCATTGATGTGGGAGAAATCGCTCAATGATGCAGCTAAAGACGATGATACTGCAGATATCAGTAATGATGAGTTTGATTTATCACACGAAGACTTTGATCTAAGTGAAGCTGATAATGCAGACGATAAGACTCAATTACATTCGGAAGATGAAGAATTAGAAAACGGTCTGCTAGAGCAATCGTTACTTGATGAGATTTTGCAACAAGCTGAAGCGCATAATCAGGATCAATCAGTTGATACACAAGAAGATAAAGTCGAGTCAAATGCTGAAGACGCATCTAACGCTCTATCAGAAAATGTTGCACAAGATGAACTGGATGCTTTATTCAATAACTTCAGTACAGATCTGCCTGAGTTTGAACAAACAGATGAAGCAGTGGCAGAAGACAACCTTGATGATGAAACCATTTTTGAAGAGGGTAGCACTGCATTATTAGATGATTTGGTGGAAGATGATGAGTTAAGCAGTGATATAGAGCTTGAAGAAGACAGCACCGCCTTACTTGACGAATTACTGCTCGATGATGACGAAAAAGCGCAAGCGGAAGATGATTTTGAAGTCGCAGAAGACAGTACAGATCTGCTTGATGAATTACTTCACGATGATGAAGAGATAGATTCTTTCTCTGATAATAATGTCGCACTTGATGAATCTAGCACCGAGTTACTTGATGAAATTTTATCTTCACAGCAAGAAGAGTCTACAAAAGAGTCTCAGCCTCTCGTTGAGAATATTAAAACAGGGCAAGATGAAGCTGTTTCAGATCTTGAGGATGTGATTGAAAATACTAATGATTTGAGTGATGAGAAACAAGAAGATGCTCTAACAAAAGCAGAAGCGCCACAGCAAGATACTAAAGTATCTGAATCATTAGTGATATCTCAAGCTGAAAATGAAGCTGAGTTTGATGCTTTGTTTGAAGATGCATTTGCTGACGAAAGTGCAGAATCTGTTGCTTCTCAAGGTGGCAATGAGCCTAATAACTCAGAAGAGCTACAACAACTGTCTGCGGCAAGTGAGCAGAAATTTGATGAAATCTTAGATGATGTATTGGACGAAGCTTTTTACCGTCAATCACTTGATAGTGATATTAAACCATTAACAGTTTCTGATTTAGAGCGCGAATTGGATGAGCAAGATGCACTTGCTAATCATCTAGTAACTGACTCAGGTGAGTCTGAACAAGCAATCTCGGTCGAAGACTTACCTGTTTTTGACGAAGAAGAAGCGCTAAAGGCTTTTGATGGTGAAACATATCAGCAGCCAAAAGAAGATGCTGCTCATAATGATGTGTTGTCATTAGATGATTTGCCAGAGTTTGATGAGCAAGCTGCATTTGACGATCCAGAAGCAGAGCCATTGGATGAAACAACATTTAATAACGATGTTGATGAACAAATTGCACTTGATAATGTGATCCGTCAGCTCCAGCAGGCAGCAGAGGCGGCGGAGCAATATAAGCCTAAAGCCGATTTTGCCTCCAATGTCGATATAACGACAGATCATACCGAGTTAGAGAGTACTTCTGCACAGCTTGAATCTGATAAAGCATTATCACCATTTGATACAGCGCAGCATGATAGTTACCCATTTGAAAAGCTAGATCCCGCGAGTATTCCTGAGTTTGATGAAAGCGAAGCGCTGCAAGCCTCGTTAGATGAGCAACACGAACTTGAGCAATATGAAATTGAACAAGGACTTCGTTTACCTAACGAAGAAGTGGCTTATCGTGGCGAAAAAACTGTGGTACTTGATCAGCTTGATCAAAATATGGTTGATTCTGCTGGTCTTGATATGGATGCGTTGTTATTCGATGAATCATTATCTAATGAACAACAACCAGATCTGCAAGCGTCTAAAGATACTGAGCAATCACAGCAGGCTGAACAATTCACTGAAAAAGCAGTGACGCCAGAATTTGCGAGTGCTGTTAATCAAGAGCCTTCATCACAAACAACACAAAAAGTGGAGCGTTCAGGATTAGGTTTAGAAGATGATGAGCGTGATGGTTTATTAACGCAAGATATTGCTGATGATATTAGCACTCAAGCATTTGCTGATGAGCTGTCTGATGATGATGCTAAAGTTTGGCAGACGTCAGCATCAGAGCCAGAATTAGAGCAAGAAGATTGGACTCAACAACCCCAGTTAGTGAAAGAGGACTTGGAGACATTATCGTTAGAGTCTGAATTTTCCCTACGAGATAGTGATGTGAGGCAATCAGCGAGCAGTGAATTGCTAGGCGACAGTGAAAAAGCCGTGGAGAAGCCAACTTACATTAGTATTGAAGAGCTAATGAAAGATGATCCTTTGCATGAGCAAGCTGATCCTGATGCTAATCCGCTGAACTTAGAAGTAGGGCTGGATGATTATCCTGAGATGTTAGCTAGTATTGCTGAATACGATGTTGATACCGCTGGTGAGTATGCAAGCAAGCTCGATTTAGCGAAAGCCTATCTTGAAATGAATGACAGCGAAGGGGCTGTTGGTTTGCTTGAAGATATTGCTAAAAATGCTGAGCAAGCATTACAGGATGAAGCGAAAAAGCTGTTATCTAGAATTTAAATGTAGCGGTAAATTATAAATAAAAAGCACGGTAGATGATCTATCGTGCTTTTTTATTATCTATTGATGTACCTATTCTTATGCTGATACAGCACCGTTCTTTCACTTACCTAGCGAATTACTTATAATTCACCAAAGATGAGGTAAATGGCGTGGTACGCAATTTACATAGGTTTGATTTAGCGAAGTTGAAAGAATTATGCGAATAGCTTTAGGTGTAGAGTACGATGGTGCCAAGTATTATGGCTGGCAACGCCAACGTGATGTAGATAGTGTACAAGAGCGTTTGGAAAAAGCTCTCTCTAAAGTTGCAAACCAGCCCATTGAAGTATTCTGTGCTGGGCGTACTGATGCTGGCGTGCATGGTACTGGTCAAGTTGTTCACTTTGATGTCAATATCGATCGTAAAATGGTGGCATGGACCATGGGGGCGAATGCAAACCTACCTAAAGATATTGCTGTACGTTGGGCAACTGAAGTTAATGAGGACTTCCATGCTCGTTTCACGGCAACAGCCCGTCGTTACCGTTACATCATTTTTAATAATGCGCTGCGTCCGGCTATCTTAGGTGCAGGTGTGAGCCATTACCACGGTCATCTTGATGAGAAGAAAATGCATGAAGCGGGTCAGTATCTTTTAGGTGAGAATGACTTTACGTCATTTCGCGCTGTGCATTGTCAGTCACGTAGCCCATGGCGCAATTTAATGCATCTGAAAGTAACGCGCCAAGGTGATTTCGTGATCATTGATATCAAGGCGAATGCGTTTGTTCACCATATGGTACGCAATATCACAGGTAGTTTGATCAAAGTCGGTAAAGGTGAAGAGAAACCAGAGTGGATCAAATGGTTACTTGAGCAAAAAGATCGCACATTAGCAGGCGCAACAGCAAAAGCAGAAGGCTTGTATTTAGTCGATGTTGACTACCCGCAAGAGCACAATTTACCTCGAGTTCCATTGGGGCCGTTATTCTTAGCTGATTGAGTTAGTTACCTTACCTTGATAAGGTAGTACCAGTTTTTTATCTACAGATTAGCAAGATTGTGTTTTAATCTCTGATCGTTATCCAATGAATTTGTATCTTCGGCCATTGAAGGCGGAAGCATTAAGAATAAAGGTCATTCATGAGCTGGCTTGAAAAGATTCTAACTAAAAGCAACATTGTCTCTTCACGAAAAGTGTCGATTCCTGAGGGCGTTTGGACGAAATGTACCTCTTGTGATCAAGTACTGTACCATGCAGATCTTGAACGCAATCTAGAGGTGTGCCCTAAGTGTGATCACCACATGCGTATGAAAGCACGTCGTCGTCTTGAAACTTTCCTTGACGCTGATACGCAAGTTGAGATTGCCGCAGAGCTAGAGCCTCAAGATAAGCTTAAATTCCGCGATTCTAAAAAATACAAAGATCGTTTGTCTGCTGCACAAAAAGCAACAGGCGAAAAAGACGCATTAGTGGCAATGAAAGGTGACTTACTTGGTCTACCTGTTGTTGCATGTGCTTTTGAGTTCTCATTCATGGGCGGCTCAATGGGCTCTGTTGTAGGTGCTAAGTTTGTACGTGCTGTTGATGCTGCGATTGAAAATAACTGCCCATTAATTTGCTTCTCAGCAAGTGGTGGTGCGCGTATGCAAGAAGCGCTAATGTCATTGATGCAAATGGCAAAGACAAGTGCTGCACTTGAGCGTTTATCTGCCAAAGGTCTACCGTTCTTCTCTGTTCTTACCGATCCAACTATGGGTGGTGTATCAGCATCTCTTGCCATGCTTGGTGATATCAATATTGGTGAGCCTAAAGCACTGATCGGTTTTGCTGGTCAACGTGTTATCGAGCAAACAGTACGTGAGAAACTACCTGAAGGTTTTCAACGTAGTGAGTTCCTACTAGAACACGGTGCAATTGATATGATTGTTGATCGCCGTGAAATGCGTCAGCGTATTGCAGGCTTAGTTGCAAAAATGACTAACCAAGCTTCTCCACTTGTCGTCTCTGTAGATAGCAAGCCAGTAGAAATTGAAGCGAAAGTTGAAGCTGAAGATTCAGAAAATGCATAACCAATTTATTGGTTTATAAAGAAAACCGTTTAGCCATTAGCTAAACGGTTTTTTTTTGCGCGTTTAGCAAGACAAATGCGATTCTGTTGTTGATTCATCGAATTAATCTGATCTGAGATTTAAGTTATAAGAGATTCGATGGTAAATTATGACTTAAGTTAGTTATAAACAAATGAATGAGTTCTCATGTCAGGATTGATGGCACCACAAGCGACAGCCTCGCTTTCAATATGGCTGAAATACCTTGAGCAATTACATACTAGCGCGATAGATCTAGGATTAGATCGCGTTAAAGCGGTTGGGCAAAAGGCTGATTTATTAAAACCAGCTCCTTGCGTTATTACTGTTGCAGGTACTAATGGTAAAGGCTCAACCTGTGCCATGCTAGAGGCTATCTTGATTGAAGCTGGTTATAAGGTTGGTGTTTATAGCTCTCCTCATCTTGTACGTTATAACGAGCGTGTTCGCATCAATAACCAAGAATTAGACGATAGTGAGCACACCAAAGCTTTTGCTAGCGTTGAAGCTGCACGTGGTGATATCAGTTTGAGCCTGTTTGAGTTTGGTACATTATCTGCGCTGACACTATTTAAAACCCATCAGGTGGATGTGGTGGTGTTAGAAGTTGGTTTAGGTGGTCGCTTAGATGCAACCAATATTGTTGATCACGATGTTAGTGTGATCACTAGTCTTGCCATTGATCATGTTGATTGGCTTGGTGATAACATTGATGTGATTGGCTATGAAAAAGCAGGTATTTTCCGCTCAGGTAAGCCTGCTATTTGCGGGCAGCCTCACCCGCCCGCGACAGTACCTGCGCATGCCGATGATATTGGCGCAGAGTTATATCAAGTGGGTTATCAGTTTGAATACCAGGTTGAAGATAACCACTGGAATTGGCAGTGCGGTGCATTTGATTTGACACAGCTACCGTTACCCAATCTTCCTCTTCCTAATGCGGCAACAGCACTAATGGCATTAGGTGCTGCAGAGCTCGATATTTCTGAAGAAAACATCATTAATGGTTTGAAGAAAGCGCAGTTACCAGGACGTATGCAGCGAGTGAGTGAGCAGCCATTAATTATTATGGACGTAGCACACAACCCACATTCTGCTGAGTACTTTGCGAATCAATTAGGCAAAATTAAACAGAAAGAAGGTAAGAGTAAGATCCATGCTGTAGTTGCGATGTTACACGATAAAGATATTGCATCTACGATTGCGGCAATGAAAGATATTGTCGATCATTGGTATCCTGCATCACTTACAGGACCAAGAGCGGCAACCTCTGAAGAGATATTGCAATATTTACCAGCAGATTGTGTAGGTTTTGATAAGCCTGAGACGGCATTTGACCAAGCCCTAACACAGGTACAAGACGATGATATGGTAATCGTCTTTGGCTCGTTTTACACTGTCGGCCAGATCACAAGTCATTTAAGTTAAGTAGTGAAAAGCGCTTTGTTGAAAAGCGTTTAAATAGCATAGGAGTCCATGTGGCGAGCCAATTTCAAAATCGACTAATTGGTACCATTATTTTGGTAACAGTTGGCGTGATTTTTCTTCCTGATCTTTTTGATGGCCAAAAACAACATTATAAAGAGCAGTTCGCAAGTATTCCGCTACAACCTAAAGTAGGAGATCAAAAGGAGCTGGCACAAGTCCCTGATCCTGAAACCGCGAATGCTGAGTTACATAAAGAGCCTGTGACGGTAACGGTTGATAATGGAAAAGAGACAGTTTCATCTTCTCATGCTGATGATAATGAAACTTATACAGTTGAAGAAGATAAGACAGCTCAACCTGCGAAACCTGTTGCGCCAGTAGAGCAACCAAAACCTGTAGTCAAACCACAGCCTAAACCTGTTGAAAAGCCGGCACCTAAGCCTGCAACCGTTAGTAATAGCGATTTGAAAAACAGTGGGTGGATGATCCAGTTAGGTACTTTTGGCAATTTTAAAAATGCGAGTGCGCTAGTGGCGAAGTTACGCCTTAATGGTTATCAAGCACATTTACTGCCTAAAAATGCGCAACCTGGTCAATATGTCAAAGTGGTAGTAGGGCCTGATCTGTCAAAAGAGAAGCTTTTAGCTAAGATTGATGACCTGAAAAAATTAACCGGTTTAAGTGGCAAATTGTATCAATTTAACCCAATAAAACCTTAAGTAAACGTTTGCGTCTTCATTTTTTCTGTTAGAATACGCATCAACAAGACGAATGACACATGATGATCTGGATTGATTATGTAATTTTAGCCGTGATTGGCTTTTCCGCTTTGGTAAGCTTAATCCGTGGTTTTGTTAAGGAAGCACTTTCATTAGTTATTTGGTTTACCGCTTTTTTTGTTGCGAGTAATTTCTACCCGCAATTAGCTGTACACTTTACAAACTTCCATGATGAGATGCTTCGTAACGGTAGTGCTATTGCCGTTTTATTTATTGCAACGCTAATAGTAGGCGCGGTAGTTAACTATGTTATTGGTCAGTTGGTTCAGAAAACAGGGTTGTCTGGCACTGATCGGGTATTAGGCGTAGTTTTTGGTGGGGTTCGCGGCGTCTTAATTGTTGCGGCAGTATTGTTCTTTCTTGATGCCTTTACTGGGTTCGCAAGCTCTGATTGGTGGAAACAATCAAAGCTGATCCCACAGTTTGGTGTTGTGATTGAATGGTTTTTCTCCTACATCAAACATAGTTCTAGCTTCTTACCCAACATTAAGTAGCGCCAATTAATAGCAGTTACCAAGTTATCTTAATTTGGTAACTGTATTTTTATGCACGACGAGGATTTTGGAAATGTGTGGTATTGTTGGAATCGTGGGCTCAACCCCGGTAAACCAGTCTATCTATGATGCACTTACTGTGCTGCAACATCGCGGCCAAGATGCTGCGGGTATTTGTACCTTAGAAAGCAATCGTTTCCGTCTGCGTAAAGCCAATGGCTTAGTACGTGATGTGTTTGAAGCAAAACACATGCAACGCTTACAAGGAACTGTTGGTATTGGTCATGTTCGCTACCCAACGGCAGGTAGCTCTAGTGCATCAGAAGCTCAGCCTTTTTATGTTAACTCTCCATACGGTATATCACTGGCGCATAATGGTAATTTAACCAATGCTGCAGATATTCGAGATACATTATTTGAGCAAGCTAAGCGCCATGTTAATACAACCTCTGACTCTGAAATCTTACTCAATATTTTGGCAAACCAATTAGAGCACTGCCAAAGTTATCCTATCAGCCCTGAAGAAATCTTTACCGCAATTGCCGAAGTTCACCGAATTGTGAAAGGGGCTTATGCGGTTGTTGCTATGGTGATTGGTCATGGTTTGATTGCATTTCGTGATCCTAATGGTATCCGTCCTTTATGTATCGGTAAACGTGAAGAGCAGGGCAAAATTGAATATATGGTAGCATCAGAATCTGTAGCGCTTGATGCGGTAGGTTTTGATTTTGTTCGAGATATTGCACCAGGTGAAGCAGTTTATATTACCTTTGATGGTCAGTTGTTCACCCAGCAATGTGCGGATAATCCACAGCTAAATCCATGTGTGTTTGAGTTTGTTTATTTTGCTCGCCCTGACTCATTTATTGATAAAGTGTCTGTATATGGCGCACGTCTTGCTATGGGTACGAAGCTTGGTGAGAAGATCAAGCGTGAATGGGCTGATGTTGATATTGACGTTGTGATCCCTATCCCTGAAACCTCTTGTGATAGTGCATTAGAGATCGCACGTACACTTGATAAGCCTTATCGCCAAGGATTTGTTAAGAATCGTTATGTAGGTCGTACCTTCATCATGCCGGGGCAGCAAATGCGTCGTAAGTCAGTGCGTCGTAAGTTAAATGCGATCCGCTCTGAGTTTAAAGATAAGAGTGTTCTGCTAGTGGATGATTCGATTGTTCGTGGTACAACATCAGAGCAGATCATCGAGATGGCACGTGAAGCGGGCGCGAAGAAAGTGTACTTAGCATCGGCAGCCCCTGAAATTCGTTTCCCTAACGTATATGGCATTGATATGCCAAGTGCAAATGAGTTAATTGCTCATGGTCGTGAAGTTGACGAAATTTCAAAAATCATTGGTGCTGATGGCTTGATTTTTCAAGATTTGCAAGACTTGGTAGATGCCGTTGCCGAAGGTAACCCTGATATTAAGCTATTTGAAACATCAGTATTTAATGGCAATTACGTAACAGGGGATGTAAATCAAGAGTATTTAGAATACCTCGATGCATTACGTAGTGATGATTCAAAACAACAACGTGAAATCCAACAAGATTTAGCGAATTTAGAATTGCATAATGAAGGCGTTTAAATAGTCATTGCTATGCTGTAAATAAAAGCCGACATGTCTAGCATGTCGGCTTTTTTGTTTTCGTTTCGTACCATCTAGTGTACAAATTCAGGTCCAAAGCCGTAACTCCATAAAATAACAGAAGAAGTGATAATCGAAACAAGGAGCACTAGTCCTGCTGTGACGATAGAACTTGCGTAAATAAAGCCACGCTCTTCAGGAATATGCATCAAAATTGGCACTCCGGTATAAAGTAAATAGACCGAATAAGTAAGCCCTGCAAGTCCAACTAGCATGAGAAACCAAAGATGGGGGAATAACGCCGCCATACTGGTCATAAATAATGGTGTTGCAGTGTACGCTGCTAATTCTATGGCTTGTGTCATGCTCGGTGCTGCACCAAATGTTTTACTCATCCAGTAGGTTAAATAGGCTAATGCAAATACACCTGTGATCAAGGCGATATACATAGCAATAGCCATCGGAATAGCACTGGATGCAGTAAGAAAAATAGGCTCTCCTGCTCCGATATTCCAGCCAATATACACACTGGAAATAAAAGCAAAGATAGAAGGAAACAGTGCAGTAATGAGGATGTGGCTTAAGCAACCACTGAGTAACCCTTCGTGCTTTTTATCGATAGTATGCCATTCTTGTTTTGGATGGGTGTAGATCCCCCAAAGATGTCCCAAAATCATAGTACGCCCCCATAAATTTATTATGTTTGAGTTCGTGATATGTTGTGGCTGTTATTTTTTGCTTGGTCTTATAACGTTTAGTAGGGAACAGAGGGGAGCGCAAGGTTTAGGATTATTTGTTTGCTTGTGATGATAAAAAAATACAGGTAATGAAAAAACAAAATGCCATATTAAAGGGGATAATATGGCATTTAATCGAAGAATGTTGTTTTTTACAATTCTATTTAGTGTTTTTCTAAGTCAAAGTAGTGACTTGCAAAATCAATAAATAAACGTAGTTTTTCTGGTTGATAGTCACGGTGGTTATAAATTAAATATACGTCACGTGGGTTAGCAGACCAGTTTTTAAGTACCTGTACCACTTCACCTGCTGCAATGTATTTTTCTAACATTACATCGGGCATCAAGGTAATACCAAGGCCAGCACAACATGCTTTACGTACAACGTTAAGCTCACTTGCTTCAAAGCGACCACGTTCATTAATCGTTACTGTTTCGCCGTTATGATTATTCAAACGCCAGCGAAGTAATGGGTTACCTTTTAGTAACGTGTGTTCGTGGAGATCTTGTGCATGTTTTGGCTCTGGATTTTTCTTAAGGTAGTCTGGGCTAGCAACAAGAATATCTTTTACTTCATTAATGCGACGTGCAATAAGTGTGGAATCGCGTTGAGGACCGATGCGGAACATGACATCCCAATCGGTAGGGTCAAGTTGATCTGGCTCATTACTCATATACAGCTGAATGCTAATTGCAGGATGCTCTAGCATAAAGGCATTTAATAAAGGTTGAAGCATTACTTTAGTAATGTTTGCTGGTGCAGCAATACGTAGCTTACCCGCTGCTCCTTTACATTCTTCACTAATATGTTCAGTAGTATCTAACAGTTGCTGTAGTAAAGGTGCACAGTCATGGTAGAACTTTTGACCAGCTTCTGTTAGCGACAATTTACGGGCATGACGATTAAGCAGGCGAATATTTAGGCCTTCTTCAAGTGCTTGAATTCGACGTGTCAGTGTTGCTACTGGTACCTGGGTCTTTCTTGATGCAGCTGTATAGCTACCATTTTCCACAACCATGCGGAAGAGATTTAGATCGTCAAGTTTCATAAAAAAGTCATTATTGAACGCTTATGATGTGCAATTGTATAACAAAATGAGTCAAATGCATCACTTTTTATCAAATTTGTATAAGAAAAATCTATCTTGCTCAAGTTTTGTAGAGTTAGTGGATATATCGATAAAAAGCCTGATAATTTGAAGTGTATTACATA
>NZ_SSMG01000095.1 GCF_009873615.1 Photobacterium lucens | reverse complement strand
GTTTTGAAAAATTTGAAAAGAAAATTACCAACGCGAATGCTGAGATAAAATCTAAAACCGATCACTTAGTTTCCATGTCTTATGGCATAACCGCCATCGACAATGATTATCAAAAAGCCATTATTATGGCAGATCGACTCATGTACAAACAAAAACATAACAAACAAAACATCCATTGATGTAATAGATAAGTTATTTATATTGCAATTGTTACAGTACAGTAATAATCATTTGCCTAAATAGTACTTGGTTAATCGCTTTATTTAGCTCAAAATGCGCACCTCTTAATTGATAGAAGAAACACGCAATGTTTAAACTACTGACCTCTATGCCACCACTTTTAGCCTTATCTATTGCGATCATTTTTGAAGTTATTGCAACATCATTTATTCCTAAGGCCGAACAATTCACCAAGCTTGTACCAAGTATCGTGGTGCTTGTAGGTTATGGTGTTGCCTTCTTCTTACTGTCAGTAACAGTAAAAACCATGCCTGTTGGAATTGTGTACGCAATTTGGAGCGGTGCTGGTATTGTGCTTGTGGCAACGATTAGCTTCTTCATTTATGGCCAACGTTTAGATTTACCGGCCATCGTGGGGATCGGCTTTATTATTGTCGGTGTACTGATTGTAAACCTACTATCAAAAACAGTGGGTCACTAATCCAAGGTTCTAAAATAACAGAAACAACAAGGCAGCCTTATCGCTGCCTTTTTGTTATCTAGAACACTCGGTATACCGCTCTTGTATGATCAAATGTTTTCAGTATAGGTACGTAACCGAGCCATATGATAAACATTAGCATATTCACCATTCCTAAACGCATAATGTTTCGCTTCACCTTCAATCTGAAAACCATGTTTTTGATACAGTTTGATAGCAGCAACATTATCTGTATACACTTCTAATTCAAGGCGTTGAACATTCAGCCATTTATCAGTAAGCATTAATGCAGCTTGCAATAATTGACTACCGACACCTTTCCCTTGATACGCTTCTTTTACTCCCATACCAAAACTAGCCACATGTTTACGACGCTGATTATCACAAACCGATAAACCTAATTGACCGATAATTTCACCGTCATACTCAGCCACAAGGCTGTAGCACCCTTGCGGCAAATTTGTTAAGCGTGATGTCCAACGTTCGAGCGAAGGAAATGGAAGTTGGAGTGTGCCACCATAGGCGACTTCTGACTCGTAAATGGATTTAACACCGTCAATATCAGTTTGTTCACTATGACGAATAATGACATTTTCCATTGCACACTCTCTTTTCAATTAATTGCTAATTACCACGCGATACAACTACCATCGTAGTTAATAAACTCACCACTCTGAGTTGGTGAACTTTGCTCTATTACCGCATATAACCCTTGCGCAGATGTTGCCGTATCAATAAGTGCATTCGGCCCGCCCATCTCAGTTTGAACCCAACCAGGATGTAACGCTAATACCGTAAAACCCTCTTCACGCAGATCGTTACTTAAACTTTTTACCACTGAATTTAATGCGGCCTTTGAAGAGCGATAAATATAGCCACCACCTGAGGTATTTTCTGTCATGCTACCTACTTTTGATGATAAGCAAGCGATCTTCTTTGTTTGACCCTTTTTCAATAGCGGGTAGAGGCTCTCTACCAGCTTTAGTGGTGCGATAGTGTTTATTTCAAAGACCTTACGCCACTCATTCACGTCGGTATTACCAAAACCGTACCCTTTAGGCCCGTAATAACCAGCATTGTTAATTAATACATCCAATACCGGTAATTGTGCAGCTAAATGCTCCATTTGCTCGTAATCAGTTACGTCCAAAACATGAATCATTAAATCGGTATATTTAGCCGCTAATTGCTCAAGGGCTAACGCTGAATCTAAATTTCGAACTGTGGCATGAACAGCCCAGCCTTGGATTAAGTATTGCTCAACAAGGCTCAATCCAATGCCTCGGTTTGCCCCCGTGATCATGACATTTCTTTTCATTTCAACCCCTTAATTAGCCAACTCTATTTATTGGAGATACTTACATCTCGCTGATTATCTAACCAATATACACGCTGTATACGCCTGAACAACTATTAAATAAAAAGACAAAACGCCGATAACATACTCAGTTATCGGCGTTTTTACTGTTCGATTGTCATTACTAAACGATACCAATACGTTAGCTATCAGACCTGTTTTGCACGCATGATCTTTTGCTGATGAATCGCTGAAATCGGTAATGGCTTAAATGGGCTTATGTTGCTACCGCCTGTATTTCCCTCAGGCACCAACCCTATCGCAGTTTTAGTAAAAGCCCCAAACACACGTAGCAATTGCCCTCTTAACTCATGGCTATCACTATTACGTCTAGCCCAATAGAGCATGTGACAGTGCACTTTAGTATGCCAATAGGTTGAGTTTTGCCCTAATACATGGGCATTTTCTAAATGCGAGAACTCTAATAACACATCTTTATTGCGTCTGGCTTTTCGTGCTAAAGACAGTTCTTTTAACACCGCATAAGATATATTTTTAGAAAATCGGTTAAGCATTATTCCCTCCATGGTCGATGCTTGAGTAAGCTTTTGACACTAGATCAACAAGCTAAATAAATCAGCCTAAATCCTCATCCTCTAGGGCATTATCACTGTTTTAGCCTGTTTTCATGTATTGTTACCTAAATTCCACAATCAATGTTGATCGTCATCACTGCTTAACGACTAACGGCTCATAATTTCCTCGCAATGATACTGAGATTTATCCCCACTCATCACTCACTCCTGCTAGAATCACAACACTATAAAAACAAAGCAATGAGCACTGTATGCAAGGAACACTAAGTAAAATGAAGTCAACTTTAAATGATGTTGTTGACTATCATCTTCCTATTGGCGATCAACAGCTTCATCTTAACCCGTTGATCGGAAAGCACCTTAAACTGACTCACACAGGCAATATTTTCTGTCAATCATGTGGCAAGAAAACCAAGAAGAGCTATTCACAAGGCCATTGTTTCCCTTGTATGAAAAAGCTTGCCTCTTGCGATATGTGTATCATGAAGCCTGAGACTTGCCATTACGCAAAAGGTACCTGTCGTGAACCACAATGGGGCGAGGAAAATTGTATGGTGCCGCACTACGTGTACCTATCAAATACTTCTGGTCTTAAAGTAGGTATCACTCGTCACACTCAATTACCAACTCGTTGGATTGATCAAGGTGCAACGCAAGCCTTAGCGATCCTAAAAGTAAAAACTCGTCAGATCTCAGGTTTAGTCGAAGTGGCAATTGCTGAATTAGTGGCTGATAAAACCAATTGGCGAGCAATGCTGAAAGGTGACAATGTTGAGATTGATTTGGTTGAACAGGCTGCAACACTGCTGCCAGAAGTAAAAGCCAAGTTGGCTGAAATCACCGCTGAATATGGCGAGGATGCAATTGAATACTTAGACAACAACATTGTTGATATTCAATTCCCAGTTGATGCGTTCCCAACCAAAATTAGTTCACATAATTTTGATAAAGAGCCTGTGGTTGAAGGTATTTTGCAAGGTATTAAAGGCCAATACCTTATCTTTGACACGGGTGTAATTAACATTCGTAAGTTCACTAGCTACGAAGTGATTGCTGAAGCGTAATAGCACAGGCAATCAGTAAGATAACAATTAAAAGCGAACTCATACCTAGCGTACTTTCGGCAGAATGTATGACTGCGTAGACTTCGCTTTTATTGTTTAACTCTGCCTTGAATATAATCATATTGGGTATTTTGAACCGCCAGATCACGCAAGAAGTTTTCACCTAACACAATCCCATTACCGCCATTAATCAAAACATATTCAATCTCTTCATTGATATCACCGAGCTTAGTGCGTAACTTAATCGCAGGTAGTGGTTTATCGCTTTTTTTACTGTCTTTCAGCCATTCACTGATCGCATGTTTATATTCTTTACCCTGCAATATAAACTTCACCCAATCTTTCCCCTCTCGTTCAAACTCAACTAATTCACTAACACCTATTCGCGAATTTTTAGATCCTTGATCGACATAAGCGGAGAAATACTCTTTCGATGTACCGAGTAATATCCATTCATGACGCCCTACTACATATAGACCTTCAGCAGTTTCTTTTGCCATGCCTGATTTGGCTGAATGAATTTGGTTATGAGCCAATATTAATGACGGAGCAGTAACAGAATTGGAGATGTTGGAGATAAAAGATGATTGTGTTGGATATGAGATAATATGATGTTCAGTCTGTGCGCTATCATCAAAGAATTTCTGTGGGGTAATGGGAATAAAAGAATATTCCGAAACTGTACTTGTAGCTATAGCATGATGAGTAGTCCTTTGATCGTGCTCCACTGGTACACCACCAGCAAACAAAAAGAACGAAATCCCACTAACTATATGCATCATAAGCACCTCTTCTCGCTATTCTTTTATACCCCTACCTTACAAAACATAATACTTACAATAGAAAACAGGCAACTAATTACTGCATACGAACGGCTGATTCAAACTTATTAAACTTCTGCATTAACCAGTTTTCATCATACCAGCCCATATTACGGCTATGTTTAGCATCGTCCCATAAACTAAAGAAATGGCGACGAGCTTCAAAACCATCATCAAGTTGACGCTTTTCAATATAACGTTCAGCAATATGCGTATCACCACGTACGTCAAACAGGTGGATCACATCCATTTCACGGTGTTTAAAACCACTGTCGCAAGGATCAAGCAGCCCTGCTACTTTGAACGTTTTCGGATCAAATAACACATTTGCGAGATGGCAATCATCATGTACAAAAGATGATGATTCATTGGCAATTGGCGCTAGAATTTCTCGACGACGTTCCCATAGCTCAGTGTATTTATCTTTTAATTGAGCGCTAAAAGGCGATACTGAGCATGATAGGTATTTATAAACCCCTAGCATCCAGTCATCAAAAGCATTGTTAAAATCACCATCAAACTTACCATTGGTCAATTCAAAACCTTGAGGGTGATTGTGCTCATGTAATGCGATTAAAATATCTGTGTAGTCTTCACGGAATGTCTCAATTGCAAATTTATCATTTGGCAATTCATTAGCAGGACGACCTTCGAGCCAATCTAGCACGATATAGTCATACCCTTCTTCACGACCGAATAAGTAAATCTGTGGTACAGGACAGCTCACAATTGAGCGTAATTTCTGTAAACATTCCACTTCTTTACTAATACGACCCACTTCACGTGAAAACTTAACAACAATCTTTGCCTTCCCTGTGGCAAGAAATACAACCCAACCATAAAAGGTTTCCTGAATATCACATACATCAGCTTTTTTACGGAACATTGCAAAAAAAGATTTTTCAGCAATATTTTTGAGCTGAGCTTTATTCATATTCGATACCTTGGACTATTCTAGCAACTGTTACCAATAAATACCCTAAAAGCATAACGCTCTGGTTTTATTAGCTTTTTAATCTTTATTATGAGTTAAGAATGCAACAGAACAGCGAATATGACCAGTATCAAGGGTAAAAAAAACTTAAAATGTTTTACTTTTGGTTACATTTGATTTTTTTCAGAGGTTACTTGCGCTATACCAGTTAAAAACCAGTGAATAAAACTCTTTTTTAGCGATAAATAAAAAGCATGATTTAAATCACACTTAAATGCAAAATAAAACACCATACATTAAAAGGAATGTGACAAAATACAGAATATTCCTTTAAAGCTTAATAAGATTTAATCTCAACTTTTCAAATCGTAAGGATAATAAGCACTGTATCGGAAAAACAGCTCCGAGCACCCGAGACTGCACCAAAGAGC
>NZ_SSMG01000094.1 GCF_009873615.1 Photobacterium lucens | reverse complement strand
GTTTATTTCTGTAAAAATATATCTAGATGATTTTGTTGAGTATGCGAACCACATAACACCAGATTACCTTTTTCCTTCTAAGGATGAAGACTCTTTCTTAGCTGAGTTATTAAAAGTTAAAAAAGATAAAAAATTAAAGAGCATTGTTCCATTTGAACTAAAAAACTAACAATAAATTTAAGAGTGATTCACAACGCTCGGCGCTTTCACTTCAAGCAAGTTTAGTGTTTATGGCACAATGCGTTAGGGGAGGTGTTAGCGTTGTTCACACCTTAATGCGGCGTTATATGCTTCCCGCGAAAATATAAAAGATACGGAGTTTTCATGATTGAGTCATTGCTGAAATATGCTCCACTAATTTCTGCATTTATGCCGCTATTAGTGATCGTTTTGACAGGCTTTTGGGTTAATAAACGTTTGGAGAAGATAAAGAGTCGGTTGCAACTTGATCATTCGATTATCGAAAAACGTGCGGCGATATACGCATCGGTGCAAGATGAAATTAATACTATATATTCATACATACTTCGAGTGGGTGATTGGAAAGAGTACACACCTACAGACATCTTAGAGTGCAAACGAAAAGTGGATAAGACTTTTCACTCAACACAGCCTTATTGGTCGAAAGAAGCTTTTGAAGCATATCAACAGTTTATAAAGGTGTCTTTTAAGGCATATCGAGGTCATGGTAAAGACGCTGGTATTATCGCTAAAGTTGAACGCTATCAAAGGCTCGATAATTGGAAGCCTAGTTTTTCTGAATCATTTGAAAGTGGTTATGATAAAGAAAGGTTGATTGCAGCAAACCAATCACTAATGAGTTCTTTGTCTAAAGATTTTGGTATCAATTAGTACGCATATAACAAACAATTTAAGAGTGATTCAGCACGCTTGGCATTTTTGGTTTGGGTCGAGTTCAGTGTTTACGGTGGTCAAATTGAGTGTTGTGGTCACGTGCTTCACACCTTAATTGGGCGTTGATATGACCCCCACTGTCAATTAAAACGTAGAAGTTTCTGCTCCCACATTTCCAGAGCCTTACTTGTAAA
>NZ_SSMG01000093.1 GCF_009873615.1 Photobacterium lucens | reverse complement strand
TAAAAGCCTATTGCAATGAAAATAAGACGTTACCGAGTGCCGTCAACATTTCATTAGAACAATATGAATCGGTTGGACTGATCCAATCTTTGACGCAACTTGAACATAGCAGCAACAATCAACTTCTTACTGATAAGTGTAAAGCATTGCTTAACTACATTGCTTCAGGCGCGACCATTCGCATGAATTGTTATGCCAGATAAAATCCCCCCTCGCATTGGGCGACATTCTGCTTGTTAAGTTCTGGTCGTTCTAACTTAATACCTGATTGATTTTCGATGTAGTAGCCAGCAATACGACTTCCAAATTTAGCTCCAAAGGCTTTCAGTTCTTCTTTTGCCCGCTGGGCAGCTTACTCGGTAGTTGAGGCTCGAAGGTAAGCGAAACTAATGAGATTAGCTAATAAAAATAATATTAACCGATAAGATAGTGATTTTTACAGACGTAAAAAAGCCCGCAATTGCTTGCGGGCTTTTCTATTTGGCTCCTCCTGCTGGACTTGAACCAGCGACATACGGATTAACAGTCCGCCGTTCTACCGACTGAACTAAGGA
>NZ_SSMG01000010.1 GCF_009873615.1 Photobacterium lucens | reverse complement strand
TTTCTAAATAATTAAGCCGCAATAGTTCATTGCGGCTTATGATTATTTTGATGATTTAAATAGCTTACGCAATGGCCGGTTCATCGAATGCGGTGAGTGGCAATACCGGACCTGTGTATTTTTCAATTTTCACTACTGACGAATTACCTGCACAACCATTGGCTAAACGAGAAGTCGGAATATCGCCAGTCAGCACATTACAACCACCGTTTTTACAAATCCCTGTTACTGGATCTAAATCAGGCCATGCGCCTTCGTGAATACACACTGAACCTTGCTTTATACCATCAGTAATGTAAGCACCAACTAGCACTTGACCTCGATGGTTATAAGCACGTACTAAGTCACCTTGCTTGATACCGCGTTGCTTAGCATCTTCAGGGTGAATTGAGATCGGTTCACGATCTGCAATCGCATATTCTTTACGAAGTTCAGCATAGTTCAACTGGCTATGAAGACGGTGCGCAGCATGGGATGTCATTAGCTGTAATTCACCATCTTTGGCATTACCTACCCACTCCGTTGGCGCTAACCACGTTGGATGAGGGGGACAATCCGCATAGTTATAACCTTCAATGGTTTTCGAGAAGATCTCAATTTTACCACTTGGTGTACCTAGTGGATTCATAATTGGATTTTCACGGAACGCTTGATAACGAACAAACTTGGCGTTTTGCGCGTTGTATTTCATTTCAAGCAGTTGGTTTTGTTTCCAGAAATAAGCAAAGTTCGGCATTGCAACACGATTTTGACGACCAATCGCTTGAGCTTCTTTGTAGAAACCGTTTAGCCATTCCATCTCGGTTTTATTTTCGGTATAAACCCCACGACCACCTGCTTTTAGGCGCTCTGCCATATCGGCGAATACATCAAAGTCATTGCGCGCTTCAAACTGTGGTTCAACCACTTGCTTCATTGGCACCAAGTGTTGATTACTGTAGTCACCTGTCATGGTTAAATCATTACGCTCAAACGAGGTAGTGATCGGCAACACGATATCTGCGTGTTTTGCTGCTGCTGTCCAATATGGCTCTGAAATCACAATTAATTCAGGTTTCTGCCACGCATTAATTAAGCGGTTGGTATCTTGGTGGTGAGTAAAGTTCGCACCGCCAGCCCACCAGATCATTTTGATCTCAGGAAAGACTTTTTCATGACCATTATGCTGATAGGTTTGCCCCGGATTTTCTAACGCTTCAACAATACGCGCCACTGGGAAACTATTCATTGCGCCAGATACTGCCCAGTCATTACCGGCAGAAGAAGCACCATCAATAGCAGCAGAAATCGCTGGTAATACGCCAGCATCACGGGTTGGGTTACCACCGTTTGAATAATGATAAGAGAAGCCAAAACCACCACCCGGTAAACCGATTTGCCCCAACATTGCAGCTAACGTCACCAGCATCCAGTGACGTTGTTCACCGTATTGCTGACGTTGAATACCCCAGCCCGCCATTAACATGGTGCGATTTTTACTAAAGATATTGGCTAAAATCGTTAGCTGCTTAGCTGGAACGCCACAGATAGCCGATGCCCATTGTGGCGTTTTAGCAATACCGTCTGATTTACCTAACAAGTAATCTTCAAACTTGTCATAACCTGTGGTGTATTTATCTAAGAAAGCTTTATCGTACTGACCGCTTTCAACCAATGCGTGAGCAATACCTAGCATCATTGCCACATCGGTACTAGGGTGTGGTGCAATCCACTCTGCGCGATCACCAAAGAACTCAATGGTTTCAGAGCGCATCGGATCGATAGCAATAATGGTCTTGTTCGATTTTTTCAGTTGATGGAAAAACTCAAGACCCGCCCCATCAGTCGCACTCCACGCGATCTTTAAGGTATTAAGCGGATTCAAGCCCCATAGCACCACAACATCACTGGTTTCTAACACCACTGGATACGTGGTTTGCTGCTCATACACTTCAATCGAGCCCACCACGTGCGGCATGATCACCTGTGCTGCACCAGTTGAATAGTCACCCATATGACCCGAGTAACCACCTGCCATACTCATATAACGCTGTAATAAGGTTTGTGCTTTATGTAATACGCCACTTGAACGCCAACCATAAGCACCAGCAAAAACGGATTCGGGACCATAAGTTTGACGAATACGCATATGTTGGTTGTGGATCAAATCTAACGCTTGATCCCAACTCACACGCACAAACTCATCACTGCCACGTTTACCTTGTGGCGCTGTTGGGTTGTCTAAATACCCTTTACGTACCATTGGGTATTTCACACGTGCTTTAGTGTGCACATAATCTTTCGCTGTGGTTTGTAAGCTGTTTTCAACCGTTGCTGGTAATGCGCCTTTCGATGACACAATCTTGCCATCTTGCACTTCAATCAGCATTGCGCCCCAGTGAGCAGCCGAGAGCACCGCTTTTCCTTGTAGCTCAGTGGTGGTTGCACAAACAGGCATCGCCTTAGCAATCGTCAATGCCCCAACAGAAGCAGTCGCGCCTTTTAAAAAGTGGCGGCGTGATAATGACATCATGGTAATTTCCTTATTCATGCTTAGTGACCTACCACATCTTTCGCGTTGTACTGGAAGAACTTCGTTAAGATCTCAAGATCTTCTGCTGAAATAGACGTACGATCGCCCATGCCTTTCGCAATGGAAGGCCATGCATTTACGGTAAAGTGGTTGGCAGGGATCTTAGCGTGACAGGTTGAACAAAACACGTTATCTAGTTGCTCTGCGTAATTCCAAAGCGGTTGTTGGCTATCAAGTACTGGCGCTTCAATGGTTGCCACAAGCGATACTGGACGCCATTGGTTGCCATAAGCATCTGCTTTAAATTCGCCAGCTTTCAGTTCAGATTCACCGTCTTTAGTTAAGGTTGCAATAATGGCACGTTGACCTTCGCCCATGTACAGTACTTGCTCGGCACCTCGCATTTGATAACCGGATAATTCGACTTGGCGTTTTCCGCCTTCATCTTTTAGGTTTTTCAGTGGTGTTGCTGGGTTAATAGAGCCGAAGTCCCCCATAGCAATGGTTTGTACTGGGTACACCAGTTTTGCATCTGCTGGGGTTGTTTTCGCTTCATCTAGCAAGTGTTCAAGCGCGGTTGAATCCATTTTTGCTTCAGGTGGAAGGTGGGCAACGCCCTTATGACAATCAATACAGGTTTGATCATTTTCAGCCGCATATAAGTGCATTTTCTGCGCTTCTTCCGACTGCTCATAAGTTTCCATCGCATCTTCATCATGACAGCTACGGCAAGTGGCAGAATCATTACCGCGCATTTGTTCCCAAACGGTTTCCGCCATGGCTGCACGATGCTGCTCATACTTCTCGTCGGTATCAATCTTACCAGTCACAAACTCATGATAAACATCTTTGGTAGCGCGGATCTTAGTCCACAAATATTCCATTGGTTCTTGTGGAATATGACAGTCAGAACATTCAGCACGGATCCCTTTAGCATTACTAAAGTGAACAGAGCCTAAATACTCTTTATATGGGGTTTCCATTGAATGACAAGAAAGGCAGAACTCAGTGCTAGATGTTTTATCAAGGATGACTTGTGTGCCCCCTAGCGTCAACCAGCCAATACCGATGCTAGATGCCACAATTACGGCAAGGGTTGTTTTATTTAGTTTCATGATACTCGCATATCCATATAAGCAATAGACACTCAAAGACCGAATGCGAGCGAGAAATTACGCTATTGTTAACTTTATAAATTTGATTAAAACCACAATTTATGAAAGGTTATTAAAAGAAGATTTCAAATTTACCCTGAAATTCACATTTTTACATATTTTACAATTAACTGGCTGTTTATAAAAAACTTAACCTAATTAAAATAAAACCAACAGCGACAAACTCGCTGTTGGTTTTCACTAACTTATTGGATCACACCACACGCCACACGTGCGCCGCCGCCACCTAATGCTTTTGGCATATCAGAGTGATTATCACCACCAGCATGGATCATAATTGCGTGACCTTTGAGTTCTTTCAACGTTAAACGTGGTGCTAAAACAGGGTTCGTTGCTAAACCATTTGCACTAACAAACAGTGCTGGCAAATCACCTTTATGATTATCATCAGTCCATGGGAAGCCATGTTTATTAGTGTGCTCCGGATCGTAATGTCCACCAGCAGCGCCACCTAAAACAACTTTGCCGTCTTTTTCTGATGAAGCACAGCTAGCATTTTGATGAATATGGAAGCCATGCATCCCCGGTGTTAAATCAGCCAGTTCAGGCGTAAATACTACTCCGTATTTGTTTTGGCTCAGTTCAATCGTACCAACGGGCTTACCTGTTTGTAGATCAGTCATTTTAACTGTGAGATCTTGTGCTAGCACTTGGTGAGATAAACCCAAAGCTAGAGCGGTGAAGAGTAAGGTCTTTGTCTTGTTCATGTTTTATCCTTATTGTTTTTATTTCCAACAAGCATTAAATATACTTTTAGCAATAAGGTATAGTTGATATTTACGATTATAGTTATCGATAATATCTCAAACATTCGCCAAGAGGATTTACTTGATATCGTGCGTACCTTTTACTCTTATAAACCCATCAACACAATTCTATTGCTTAAATGATTTCACACTGTTGCGCTCAACTAAGGTTGGTTCTAGTTCAATGATTTGAGGAGCGGTTTCTGGGTCGTCTAAACGCGTTAATAACGTCTCAACCGCGGCTTGCCCTAAACGGTATTTAGGTTGATGAATAGTTGTGAGCGATGGCGACATAAACTTGGCAATATGAATATCATCGTAACCAATAATAGAAAGCTGCTCAGGGATCTGAATGCCTAGCTCATTTGCAGCATTGATCACCCCCATTGCCATCATGTCATTAGCAACAACTAAAGCACTCGGTAATGTGCCATTAGCATGCAATTGAGTAAAAGCGTTATAGCCACCTTCACATTCAAAATCCGCTTCCACTACCCATGATGGTTCCACGCTAAAGCCTGCTTCATCCATGGCTTGTAAATAACCGTTGTAACGCATCTCAGCTTGGATCCGATCTAATGGACCTGTGATACAACCAATCTCGCTATGTCCAGCGTCAATTAAGTATTTTGCCGCCATATAACCACCACGTAGCGAATTATCTTGAATTTTATCGCTAGTGAACTGCATTGGACCCCAATCCATGACTACTACGGGAATATCGGCATAGTGCTCGAAAATATCGAAATGCTCACCTTCAAGCGTGGCACACATTAAGATCAAACCATCAACCCGCTTTTGCAGCAAGGTATTGATTGATTCGTGCATACGCTGGTGATCACCTTCGGTATTACACAAAATCAAGCTATAGCCCTGTTGGTAACAACTGCGTTCAACACCTTTTACTACTTCACCAAAGAAAGGGTTGGTAGAGGTTGTCACTAACATACCAATGGTTTTTGTACGGTTAACTTTGAAGCTACGCGCCAAGGCTGAAGGCGCGTAGTAATTAAGCTCTTTGGCAGCTTTGTTGACCCGCTCTGAAATTTCTTCACTGACAAAACGGGTCTTATTAATAACATGGCTCACTGTCGAGGTAGAAACTCCTGCCAGTTTTGCGACATCTTTCATCGTAGCCATGTTATTTCTCCTAGTTAAGCGTGTTGCGCTAAAAAAGCATCGACTTCTTCACGCGTTGGAATAGACGTTTGCGCACCAAAGCGAGTCACTGAGATTGCAGCAGCAGCATGAGCAAACTTAATCGCTGATTCTAAAGACAATCCTTCTAATAAACCAGTTACTAACGCACCATTGAAGGTATCGCCAGCAGCTGTGGTATCTGTTGCTTCAACACGAAAACCTGAAATGATATCGCCCTTACCCATGCGGCTTAACCACACACCTTTTGCACCTAAGGTGATCATCACGGTATCAATACCTTTAGTGTGAAGAATATCAGCTGCTTTTTGTGCCGATTGGTTATCGGTTACTGTCACGCCCGTTAGCACTTCCGCTTCGGTTTCATTAGGAGTGATCATATCGACACAGGCTAGTAGTTCATCAGAGAGTTCACGAGCTGGCGCTGGGTTTAAAATCACCTTGGTATTGGCTGATTTCGCTACTTCTGCTGCTTTTTCGATACCACACATTGGCGTTTCAAGCTGCATTAACAAGTATTCAGCATCACGGATCATATCAAGATCAGCTTCAATTGCTTCTGCGGTTAAATGCTCGTTAGCTTCAGGGGATAAACAAATGCTATTTTCACCACTGTCAGATACTTGGATCATCGCAATACCCGTTGGGCAATTTTTCTCGGTTTTTAAACCACGAGTATTAATACCATCTTTAACAAAATTGCCACGCATTAGCATACCGAACGCATCATCACCCACGCTGGCAATAAAACCAATATCAGCATTTAAACGTGCCGCAGCCACCGCTTGATTTGCCCCTTTACCACCAGGGATAACTTGGTAGTTGCGACCATGCAATGTTTCCCCTGGACGAGGAAATGAAGGCACTTGAAGAACATGATCCGCATTCACACTACCTAAAACCACTAACTTGCTCATATCGTTATCCTCAGCTCTATCGAGCCTTTTACATTCATTGTGATAAATAAGATGACTTTGATTTCTTCAGTTAGAAAACGTCAAAGGCATCTCGCCTGCGCACTAACCATAGGGGAAATTAACACGCAGACAAAATTTTAAGCTTGGGTAATTCCCGTACGAACCGTAAAGGTGCGGGTTTCATTGGGTGCTAAATATTGCAAAGTGCCTTTCTCTTTCGCCGCCAGAAAACCTTCAGGACGACAAGTCGCAGGCAGTGCGTAAGCGTTCACTTGCTGATCGCCATTGCACAGGATCCAGCGTGTTGCGTGATTAAAGTCTTTGGTATCAAACTCAGTGATAAAGCACTTATCTTCAAACGCCATCTTAAACACGGCACGATTGGTATATTGGTCGATATCATCCATCAAGTAGACGATTTCAGGATCGTGCATGTCGGGTTTATCTAATACCGCAATCGGTGGCGAGACTTTGAGTTGCTCATTATAAGCTAACCACTGCGCATTCGGCTGAACGTGAGCTGGAATACTTTCACGTAAGATAAATGCATTATCAGGGAGATTCTGGCTCATTTGGGCATTTTCGAGGTAAGCTGCATTGATATGACACATGTATTGCAGCGGCATGGCTACCGTTGCCAAGTTCTGCACCACCATTTGAATATCAAACACGCTGGCATCTTTGGCTAACGTCACCGATGGTGTTGCCAAGTAGTGATCGCCAAAGCCCATCACGTATTCATAACTGCCCTTTACCACGACTATCTCTTCACTGATTTCAAGCCATGCTGAATCCATTACAGCACATGGCATTTCACCGTGTAGAACGTGATCATCTTGTGGTGTTGGGCAACCCATGCGCAGCATACCAGCATGGAAAGCAAAACAGCCGTAGGTTTCAACAATGGTTTTAGCTGGTTTAGGTTCAGAGAACATATTCTTCATGCAAAGATCTGTACCTAAGAACTCCGCATCCCAAATCATTTGCCCCATAAAAGGCAAAATCACTAAACGACCTTTACTGTTCTGAATTTCAACCGCATGAACACCTGAGTTATAAATAAACGTATGAATATCGAAATGCTCAGATTGGGCAACACGGGTTTTCGTTTTAGAAAACTGCTCTTTATAAAGAGGAAGAGTAAACATAATAACCTCAATGAAACATGACCATTCTTAGATAACTCACATCATGAAAGAATGGTCATACAATCCTATTACGCCTTAGCCACAGAGTAAGTAAATGCTTGCTTTGCTTTCTTCTCACTAAAGAAGTAGAAGAACACCACCGCAAAACACACTGCGCTTACGATGAACGAGCTTTGCATACCAATGTTATCTGCCACTAAACCTTGTAATACCGGAATAGCTGCACCACCGATGATAGACATCACCACAAAACCACCTGCTGTTTCTGTGTAGCGAGTATCAACCGATTGCAGTGTTGAAGCGAAAATCGTCGCCCAACAAGGTGCGAACAATGCTGAAGTACCGACGGCTACCCATACTGCAGTAAAGCTAGGAATAAAGGTCACGTACATTAAGCAAGCAAAACCAATAGCTGAGTAACCCATTAACACGTTTTCTTGCGATGTTTTAGTAAACAAGTAGTTAGCTAATAACTTACCAAGGAAGTACATAATGAAAGAGTACAGTAAGTAGTTTGCTGCATCGTGCTCAATCATATTTGGATCAAGCTCTAGCGCAAGGCGAATAGTGAACGACCACACAGCCACTTGCATACCCACATAAGCAAACTGAGTCGCAATACCTTTGAAGAAACGCACGTTGCCAGCAAGGTAGGATAAGGTTTCGCCAAATGATGGTTGATTATCTTTACTGTCACTTTCAGCTTTACAGTTCGGGTATTCAGTGATGGCAATTAAAATCGCAACGGTTGCAATGATGCCCACTAACCATTTGTATGGCTCAAGCGTTTGTTGCAGCACTTGCTCTTTAAATGCCGCCAACTCTGGCCCTGTTAACGTGTCCATCATGTGCCCTACATCGACACCTTCTTGGAAAATTAAGTGCTTACCTAATAACAAACCAATGATGTAACCCATCGCATTAATGGTGTGCGATACGTTCAAACGCAATGTTGCACGTTCAGGCTCACCGATCATTGCAGAGTAGGTATTACACGAGGTTTCAAGGAAAGATAAACCAATTGCAATACAGAAAATGGCGGCAAGGAACATGGTATAAGTACCGGCATGTGATGCAGGGAAGAACATCAAACAACCGAAAATATACAGAGCTAAACCTAATAAAATCGCTAACTTATACGATGTTTTCTTTACCACCATAGAGGCAGGAATAGCCACTAAAAAGTACGCGCCATAAAATGCAGATTGAACAAGTGCTGATGCAAAATTAGACAAATCGAAAATCGATTTAAATTGGGTGATCAACACATCATTAAGCGCAGCGGCAGCAGACCACAGCGCAAAAACAGATGACAATAACAAGAACTGGAATAACGGTGTTTTATTTAAGTAACCATCCGGATGTTGGATGGTGTTGTTTTTAATAAACATTGATCTATCTTCCATAACCGATCACCCACAGCTGAGTGATACTCTGTATTGCAAAAATTAGGGTTAATTTACATAAGGCTTTTACAACATCTACAACGGCTTAAAACACTACGCCCGATTGAAAAATCACATTGGCGTAAGGGGTACATTCACCGGTTCTCACCACAGCTCGGCTCTGCTCAGTGCGCTGTTTAAATTGCTCATGGCTGATATAACCAATGTTGATGGTTTTACCTGTTAGCGCTTGTTCTTGCTCAAGTTCAGCCAGTAGCGCTTGGTGATGTTCAGGGCTCACTTGGGCAAATTCCTCTGCCATGATCACCCCTTCAATTTGCATTTCAGAGAGCATCACACGCACCGTATCTAAAAAACTCGGTACGCCATGAGTTAACGCTAAATCAATACGTTGAACCAGATCAGGAATAGGCAAACCTGCATCACAAATAGTGATTTCATCGGTATGCCCTAAGGTGGCAACTAAGTAAGACAGTTCAGAGTGAATAAGGGTACTTTTTTTCATGTTATTGACCTTTCGGTTATACGTTTTCTTACTAAAGGCATCGGCTAATAGGTAGAAAATTACCGTTTTAGAAAACACCATCGAAACGTTTCGACAGCATAATAATCCGACAAGATTTTTTGACTATCCCCTGTTCAACAAGATGTGAGAGTGATCGGTTTTGGACGTAAAGATCGGAAGAAAAATGACATGTGGCTCACAGTTCAATTAGCGAAACGTTTCGATGGCGAGAGAAAAACAAAGGCAATACGATAACAAAAGAGTGGAATTGAAGTGCGGTAATAACAAGCCCTCTCGGTGATCTATCGTTACCGAGAGGGCTGAATAGTTAACTAGTGCTTATGATCTTTGTTAAGAAACGTTACCGCTTTATCAGGGAAATCAGTAAAGACACCATCAACTTTTACCTGATTATAGAAAACATCTAACATACCATCGAAGTTCTCTGCGTATGACGGAATACGGCCTTCATCAGCACGGAAAGTATAAGGATGCACTTTTAAACCAGCCGCTTTCGCTTGTGCCATTAATGGTTTGATAATGATGTTCGTTTTGGTCGATTTATCATCCACTAACATTGGCTTCCAAGGGCCGATCCCTTCCGCATATTGCGCAACTTTCGCCATACCATCAGGTTTGAACATCCAATCATAGCTATACGGTGTTGCTTTATCACCGTTATATACCATGGTTTCGTTCCAATCCGTGTAAGCCATCAATTGGATCAGTTTTAAATCCATTGCCATTTCAGGCATTAAGATATCATTGATACGTTTTAGCTCATTGGCATCAAAACATTGCAGATATACCTTATCGTTTTGAGTGGTATAGCCGTATTGTTTCAGCACTTTCAGTACCGCTTTCGAAATGTCTTTACCTTCATGACGGTGGAACCAAGGTGCTTTGATCTCAGGGTAAATACCAATATCGTAGCCTAGCGTCTTATTCAAACCTTGGATTAATTCAATTTCTTCCGCAAAAGTAGGAACCGTAAATTGTGACTTCCACATTGGGAATCGTTGCGGGAAACCAGCGACTTTCTCGCCTTTATCATTGACATTAAACCCTTCCGTTACCTTAAGCGATTTAATTTCAGCAAGCGTAAAATCTATTGCGTAATAACGTCCATCTTTACGCGCACGATCAGGAAAACGTTCAGCCACATCAGTGACGCGATCTAAATAGTGATCATGCAATACCACTAATTGATCATCTTTCGTCATCACCACATCCTGCTCAATAAAATCAGGTTTCATGGCATAAGCGAGCGTTTTCGCTTCAAGCGTGTGTTCCGGTAAATAACCCGATGCGCCACGGTGCGCAATAACAAGCGGTTTAGCGATAGCGCCTGCCGAGATGCTAAGGGCCAAAAAAGTTAAGCCTACTGAGATTTTTTTCATCCTATATCCTTGATAAATAGTGAGGGGCTCATTCACCCCTCAACACGCTTTATTGTGCTAATGCTGCTTTTTCTCTCGCTTTACGTTCATGAATGGCACGCTCACCTAATAGTGCATAAACAAAGCACACAATAGATGTCACACATGAACCCACTAAGATAATGAAACCACCGTCCCAGCCATAAAGATCAACGGTGTAACCAAGAATGGCATTGGCGGCAACTGCGCCACCAAGGTAACCAAATAGACCAGTTAAACCTGCTGCTGTCCCTGCTGCTTTCTTCGGTGCCAGCTCTAACGCATACAAACCGATTAACATAACAGGGCCATAAATTAAGAAGCCAATAGCGATCAGCGCTAACATATCAATGGTTGGATTACCTGCCGGGTTAAACCAGTAAACCAACACCGCCAGCGTTACCAACACCATAAATAAAATGCCAGCAGGAGCACGACGTCCTTTAAATAACTTATCGGAGATCCAGCCACACAATAAAGTGCCAGGAATACCAGCCCACTCGTATAGGAAATAAGCCCATGATGTTTTATCAACAGAGAAATCTTTCGCTTCTTTTAGATACACTGGAGCCCAATCTAAAACCCCATAACGGATCAGATAAACAAAGGCATTGGCAATCGCAATTGACCACAGTAACTTGTTGTTAAAAATATATTTAAAGAAGATTTCTTTCGCCGTCATTTCCGTTTCAAACGACTTATCGTACCCATCAGGGTAATCATCTTTGTATTCTTCAATCGGTGGCAAACCACATGATTGCGGTGTATCACGCACTGTTAACCAAACAAAAAATGCAACTAGCAAAGCAAAGAAAGCGGGTACATAAAAAGCGGTACGCCAGTCGTCATTAAATGCCCAAAGACCAAGAATAAACAGTGGGCCAATTAAGCCACCACCCACGTTGTGGGCCACGTTCCAAATCGATACAATTTCGCCACGTTCTTTACGTGACCACCAATGCACCATGGTACGTCCACAGGCAGGCCATCCCATTCCTTGGAACCAACCATTTAAGAACAACAAGATAAACATGGCTGCCACACTACCTGTCGCCCATGGCATAAAGCCAAAACAGAGCATAACGAGCGACGACATGACAAGACCTGCACTTAAGAAGTATCTTGGGTTCGAGCGGTCTGACACATTCCCCATTAAAAATTTTGATAAACCATACGCAATAGAAACCGCAGCTAAAGCAATACCTAACTCACCGCGAGTGAAGCCTTCATCAATTAAATATGGCATCGCCAAACTGAAATTCTTACGTACCAGGTAATAACCGGCGTAGCCCACGAAAATACCGAAAAATAATTGCCATCGTAGGCGAGAATAGGTGCTATCGACCTTACCGCTTGATAAAGGTGCGATATGCGTCTTCGGTTTGAATATTCCAAACATCAGAGCCTCATTGTTATCCATACATTATTAAAACGAGCATTTTCACTCATAAACGAAACTCGTTGAATTGTATGGATGTCAATTTAAATTTCTGTGACTAACGTTTAATTAGTGTTAATAAATGGAATATTCGACCAACCAAATATACTTAATAAGAACAAAATCACGCTTTAAACATATAAGGTAATCATGACATTTTTATTAATAAGAAAGGTAACGCTCATAAAACAACCAAGCCAAAGAGACTAAGCTGCGTTTTTGAGAAATGGAAAGCAGCCCGTAACGCAGTAAACAATAAAATGCTATCGTTACATCTAGCTCACGGGCATATCACAAATGAGATGAAGAAAATTTCGAGTCTATTCAAAGCATATATAAATCAGTTAAATAACTGATAAATTTTAAAATATCTTGGTTGTTGACAGTTTCTTTCCTACCCACATACCGAGACTCATCATCAGTACAAACACGATGATCTTTTCATTACCGGCTAATAAATTAGCTAACGCAGGGCCGGGGCATAAACCGCCAATCCCCCAACCAATACCAAACAACATGGCACCAATAACTAATGGACGATCCACATGCTGTTTCAGTGGGAGATAAAACTGCGATTCAAAAACAGGAGCAGATCGATAACGCTGCCACAGAGCAAAGCCCACCCCAAACACCAATAGCGCACCGCCCATTACAAACAATAAACTGGCATCCCATTTCGAGGTAGTGATAGATAAAAATCCGATAATTTTATTGGGATCAACCATTTGCGATACAGTTAAGCCAATACCAAAAATCAAACCAGAGAGTAATGCGATAAGGTTTTTCATTAGTACAACACTCCTACCGTGATCAATGCGCTCGCCATAAAAATACTGGTAGCGACAATAGAGCGAACAGATAACCGCCCAATACCACACACACCATGACCACTGGTACAACCCGAACCTAATTGGCTACCCAGCCCCACCAAGAAACCACCAATAATCACCTGCCACCATGTAAGATCGATACTGCTCGGTAAGTGATAGCCAAACGCTAACCACGGCCCAAGCATCAGCCCCACAAGGAACAACAGCTGCCATCGATGTTGTGTTGGCTGAAATAAACTTCGAGCAAAGATCCCCGAAATACCAGCAATTCTGCCATTAAATATCATCAAGATCAGAGCAGAAACCCCAATCAAACCACCGCCTATCAAGGCCGATATTGGCGTAAAATTATCCATCTTGCTCCCCTGTTTTCTCTTATGTGAATGTAATCACTCACCGACTCTATGATAAATATCGTATATTAGTAAAATACGATATACAAGTTACCTTCATTACCTCTTGCAAGAAAAAACATGTTATTCTTTGATCAGCTAACTAAACATAAGAAAATATTATGGATCAGGATGTTATGACGCAAAACGCAGACCAAGCCGTTGCGTTACTGAAAGTCATTTCAAATAGAACACGACTCATGGTGCTTTGTTTACTCAAAGAGCAAGAGCGTTCGGTTTCAGAATTACACGAAATGCTGGGTATTCCACAATCCTCACTATCGCAGAATTTAGCGGTATTACGTCAACATGGTTGTGTTGAAACCCGTCGTGATGCGCAAACCATTTACTACTCGCTCAAATCCCCTGAAATCAAAACCTTAATCGAAACCTTATACGATCTCTTTTGCGCCAATGAATAACCCAACCGCTATTGATATCGACGCACAAAATCATCAAACATGAAAAAAGCGATAGCACTTAACTAGAAATAGCTTAAGGCACTATCGCTTTTTCATTTCAGGATTTATTTCAAAGCAGTGTGTTTCAAGACAATAAGCGATTAATACGCCTTAATATCGAATTTAAGCAACATACGTGGCAATACATCATCAAGGTTTTGCACATCGTCATCGTTTAATTCAATCAAATTAAAACCGTATTTCGCATACAGATCTTGTTTCACTTTCTTTCTATCGGCGTATTTAGGATCATCTTCCAAGCCCCAAAATTCGATATACACCTTGCCTGTCGGTAAATAGAAATCGCAGTACAAATCTTCTTCAATCGGCAACTTACGCTCATAAGCATGAACGATACCAGCCATATACAGCCAGTTATCAATCAGCATTTCAGCTTTCGAGCGAACATAATGCCCATCTGCAGCGCGGTGTTTGGCTTCAAACTTCTGGCGGAAATTAGATACTGAATTATCGGTGCTTTTCGCTTCGGCATTCGCTCCTGTGATCTCGTTAACCGAGTGAATTAAGCTGCTGTTTTTAAGCACGCTTTCATCCCACATCACATAAGGTACGCCAGTTCTAAAGTCTTCTTTTTGTACCCCACCAAGACGAAGCCCTGAGTTACTGACTTTCCAACCTTTAACCGCTTTATTGATCCAACCTAGCTCATCTAAAATTTGGTTTATTTTCTGAGATGTTAAATTGAAATGAGTGCTAATTTGGGTCGCTGATAGCTTCTTACCGTCAAACTCTGGTTGTTCAACGATCTCTAACGAATCAGGCCAGACAATGTATTGCCCAAACTTGGGTGATTGTTTGTATTCACCTTGGGCGTTTTTGCCCACTTCCGTTAAGTGCCATTCATCGTTATCTCGGGTGATATAGCCTGCATCGGCTAATTGATTAAATAGCGCTTTTGCGGCAATACCCCGTGCTTTCGCAAGCTGTGAGGTCGAAATTTTAGCAGTCATACAAGGCTCTCTCATAACCTGTTATCAGGTGGTATTAACTTTAATAACAGTAAGTTATATACAAAAAAAAATTAATACAATACAATGCGAAAAATTACTTTATAAAATAGGATGTATATCCATTTTTATTAACACAAAAACAACAATAAAGTTATCCCTAGTGGTTATGAAGCTGGTAAGGTGTATGACTGTTAGTCTTTAGGATGTGCAGAGTCTCAAAGAAAAATAAATAACAATGATTTAGATTGATAATTGTAGAATCAAAAAGTGAATTTATCTCAATATTTGGAATGGACAGTGGTTTTTCATGTTTAAAAAGTTTGTATCAAGCATACTAAATCGAAGAGGTAAATAAATTATCATCAATAAATGCTCTTCCAAATAAACCGAATGTATTTATTAACGCCACATTTCAGATAGGGGATTACTTAGCAATATCACCTATAATTGAAGCCGTAAAATCTAAATGGCCTGAGTCAAACATAATCGTTTTATGCACAAAGAAAAATGAAGACGTCGTAAAATACGATCCTAGAATTAATTACATTTGCTTACCAAAAGAAAATCAATGGTATAAATACCCTAGCGTATTGAGAGAAAATATAGACTGTAATGCAGATTTATTAATAGAAGTATCTTCTATAGAAAAACCACATCGAAGTATTGTTGGTTATACATTAAATCCTGACTTAACTATAGGCCACGATTATGATAAGCATAAGTGTATACAGAATCCACTGATACAACTAGATAACGATAATATTAGTAAGCCTGAATATTGGTCGAGGCTAATGGCAGCGTATGGTTTTAATAAACCATCTGGAAAATTTAAGGTTTTTTCAAAAGAAAATAATCATATTGAAAACCTAATTAAGAGAGAAAATCTTAAAGACTATTTGGTCTTTAATCCATTTGCTTCTCGTAACAGTAGATCTCTAAGTATAAAGAAGAGCGTAGATATACTTCAAAAGTTAAAAAATGATGGCTTTAATTGTGTTTTTATTTTGCCATCCTATATAAAAAATAAAGATATCTGGAAAAAGGAATTAAAGCTAGTTTCTAGTGTTTTTTGTGTTGAGTCTGTACAAGATGCTATTTATGTGATTAAGAAATCAAGAGGTGTCATCTCGGTTGATACTGCAATTATTCATATAGCTAGCGCTTATAATATACCAACAATAGGCTTATTTAAGGAGGAGCAACTTGAGTGCAAGCTATGGCATCCTCAGAGCCCAAAAAATCATATAGGATCATTAACTGGAAATATTGAAGATATAATTAATAGTACAATATTTCACTAGTAATTAGCCATCTAGCTAAGCTATACGTATCGATATAACATTATAGCGAATTTATTTAGCAACCGATTCATCGCAACTATCCTGTTATGAATCGGTTTCAATATTTTAAAATATAAATTTCTCTCCAACCTAGCTCATCTAAAATTTGGTTATTTTCTGAGAAGTTAACTTGAAATAGGTGCTAATTTGGGTCACTGAAGTGTCTGGCCATCAAACTCTGGTTGTTCAACGATCATTCATAACCCGTTATCAGGTGGTATTAACTTTAATAACAGTAAGTTATACGCAGACATTCGCCCACACAAAAGCAATGTAGAAAAACACTTTATAAAATTAGATGTATATCTAACTTTCTAGACATAAAACTTTGAGATATGAGACTTATCAGTTAAAAGTAGCGCCAATTATCCATAAGCGAAATTGTTCATTCTGGTAACACAGTTTTAACGTTTTGAAAGGGTAATGAGGTACATGGAAGATACTATATTTTAAATACCCTGCTATTTTTAACACTTTGGGATTTATATAATTATAACAATTTTAGTCTATTTGGATACGCTATGGGATGTACAGAATATATTGGAAAAGCTTTCTCTAAAAATTTAGCTCTTCTTCAATCGGAAAGTGATCGAGGTGCTGTACTTGTTGCTTCCTCAATGATTGAAGAGGCATTGAAAAATTTGCTTATAGCAAAATTAGTTCCGAGCTCAAAAAATCAAGATCCATTGTTTAATGGTGGAAATGCTCCATTGGGTACATTTTCTTCGAAAATTGAAATGACATACAGATTAGGATTAATAAGAAGAGAGTGGAAAGAACTCTTAAATATTTTTAAAAAATTAAGGAATGACTTCGCACATAATGTTGAGGTTAACAACTTCAAAATACCTAAAGTACGAGATCAATTCGTATCATTGATGGATAAAGATCAACACCTCAGAGATGCCTTAAAGGGTACTTTTATAGAATCAATAGCTAATAATGTTTCCCCTTTGAAAGAAGCAGAATTGTTTTTAAAAGAAAAAATGCCATTGCGAATATCTTTTGATTTTGCATTCGCAGTAATAGTTTCTACATTAGAAGCTATTGTACATGAACAAGTCCAACTAAAGCCATTTGGTTCTTAGT
>NZ_SSMG01000001.1:1644-86452 GCF_009873615.1 Photobacterium lucens | reverse complement strand
ATTGTATAATTCACAAGCAGCATAAATGAAAAATAAACCGTTTTATTTACGTAAATATTTGCAATGATCAGTTTCAAGCAAGGCTCGTTAAGGTAAACTACACCTTGTACTTTTATATTTAGCTTCCATTTTTGTCAGCAAGACCAGGAAAGGCATCCATGAAAAAATTGCTTCCAATCGTTATTAGCCTTGCATTTGGCTCACTCAGTCAATCAGCGCTAGCCGAGGATCTCGCACAGATTTATCAGCAAGCGAAACAAAATGATCCACAACTGCTTAAAGCTGCGGCAGATAAAGATGCGGCGTTTGAAGCAATTAACTCTTCTCGCAGTGCGCTACTACCACAAATTAATTTAACTGCGGGTTACGATACTTTCCATTTAGATGCAAAAAATAACAGCAAAAATGGTTTCAATGCAGGTATTGGCCTAACTCAATCACTATATAACCGTGCTAGTTGGGTTGGCTTAGATATTTCAGAAAAGCAAGCACGCCAAAGTGATGCTGTTTATGCAGTACAACAACAAGGTTTGATCCTTCGCGTTTCAGAAGCTTACTTTAATGTGCTAAAAGCAAAAGATGACTTAAAATTCGTTGAAGCTGAAAAAGCAGCGGTAGGTCGTCAATTAGAGCAAGTAAAACAACGCTTTGAAGTGGGTCTATCTGCTATTACTGACGTTCATGATGCACAAGCACAATACGATAGCGTATTGGCTAATGTAATCATCAAACAAAATGAAGTAGCGAATAGCTACGAAGCACTACGTGAAATCACAGGTCAAGATTACACATCAATTGACACTTTGAACACCAAGACATTTGCAGCAAGTAAATTACCACAATCTGCAGATTCTTTAGTGAAAACAGCACAAACAGAGAACCTAACCCTATTAGCTTCTCGCATTGGTCAAGATATTGCGCGTGAAAACATTTCACTAGCAGACTCAGGTCACTTACCAACATTATCGTTCACGACTGGCTACAGCTACAACGATACCACTAAAGCACCAGGCATGCCGGATGAAGGCGCACTAACTGCCGGTATTAAGATGGAGCTACCTGTTTACAGTGGCGGTAACACCACATCAAAAGTTAAACAGGCACAATATGGCTATGTTGCAGCCAGTGAATCACTGGAAGGTGAATACCGTACAGTGGTAAAAGATGTACGTAACTACTACAACAACATCAATGCACAAATTGGTGCTATTCACGCTTACCAACAGTCTGTGATTTCTGCAAAATCTGCATTAGAAGCAACAGAAGCCGGTTTCGATGTAGGTACACGTACCATTGTTGACGTATTAGACTCAACTCGTCGTCTATACCAAGCAAATAGCCAATTAGCGAATGCACGTTATGATTACATTCTTGCTCAACTACAGCTAAAACAAGCAGTAGGTACACTAAGTGAGCAAGATATCGTTGATATCAACAAAGGCTTAGTACAAAACTAATACTTTGTTTAACCGACACCAAAAACAAAAAAGCGCCTCTCGGCGCTTTTTTATTATCTGCGGTTTTGCTACTAAGCAATCATGATCAACGTATTAACCACGTCCACCACGGATCGCTTCAATAATTTTAGTGGTTGAGCAACCATCTTCAAAGTTCAGCACCAGTACTTGACCACCAGCAGCAATCACTTCTTTACCACCAGCAATGTCTTCAGGCTTATAATCACCACCTTTAACAAGAATGCTTGGTAGCACTTCACTGATCAAACGTTGTGGGGTTTGCTCGGTAAATGGTACTACCCAATCAACCGCACCAAGACCTGCTAACACAGCCATACGACGATCTTCTGGGTTTACTGGACGACCAGGACCTTTTAACTCTTTCACCGAACTATCAGAGTTCACAGCGACAATTAAACGATCGCCTAATTTCGCCGCTTCAGTTAAATATGCTACATGCCCAGCATGCAAAATATCAAAACAACCGTTCGTCATGACCACTGTTTCACCACGAGCACGTGCCGCTTTTACCGCTTGAATTAACTGAGGCTCAGAAATCACACCATAGCCGCTGTCTTGACTACCATGGATCGCATTGGTTAGCTCAATCGTAGATAGTGTAGATGTACCTAGTTTACCCACTACAACACCAGCTGCTGCATTCGCTAACTTACAACAATCAGATAACGATTTACCTGCAGCTAGAGAAGCGGCGAGCACAGAAATTACCGTATCACCCGCACCTGTTACGTCATACACTTCTTGTGCCTGCGTTGGCATGTGTAGTGGCTCTTGGCCTTTTTGTAATAACGTCATACCGTGCTCAGAGCGAGTCACTAACAGCGCATCAAAATCAAATTTATCAATCAGACCTAGACCTTTCTCAACTAAATCTTCATCTGATGTTACTTTACCCACCACCGCTTCAAATTCAGATAAATTTGGAGTTAATAAGGTGGCACCACGGTAACGTTCAAAATCAGAACCTTTCGGATCGATTAAAACAGGTACGTTAGCTTCACGGGCTAATTGGATCATACTTTGTACATGCTCTAACGCGCCTTTTGCATAATCAGATAAAATCACTGCTTTCACATCTGCCAGTGACTGCTTCATACGCGCTAACATTGGCGCAGGATCAACGTTATGGAAACCTTCTTCAAAGTCTAAACGGATCAACTGCTGACCACGACTCATCACACGTAGCTTAGTAATGGTTGGGTATTCTGGAAGCGACACAAAATCACAAAAAACATTCAGTGATGACAGTTTTTCCGTTAACGCTTTTGCTGGCTCATCAATACCGGTTAAACCTACCAATTTAGCGTGACCACCCAAGGCTGCAATGTTCATTGCAACGTTAGCTGCACCGCCCGGGCGTTCTTCTATCTGATCAACCTTTACAACAGGTACAGGTGCTTCTGGCGAAATACGACCTGTTGGTCCTGTCCAGTAACGATCTAACATGACATCACCAACAATCAACACACCTGCTTGGTTATAATCAGGAAGGGTCAGTTTCATTTTTTTCTCCGGGAATGTGAAAACGCTCAAATACTAGCATAAACCAAAATTAAGATGCATCAGGACTATGTTATTCCGTTAATTATCATCACTATTGGATGAGATTAAGAGCTTTTGCCAAATATCACTGACGTTTTGACGTAAATCAGCAAATTGTGTTTCAGGTACATAAGCATCTAGCCCTAATAGATTCAGCTTATGAATTTCATCTCGCATCTCACAATATGCCTGTTGCAATAGTTTGGCATCTTCCGCTGACAACAACTCACACTGCGCCATGGATGAGAAGATACGAATATTGTCTGACCAACGAGTCACCTCTGGCTTATCCGCAGCATGAGCCAGCACTAAATACTGTGCGATAAACTCAATATCTGTAATTCCGCCTTTGTCTTGTTTTAAACCAAACATCCCTGTTTTTTTCTTGCCTAAGTGCTCGCGCATCTTGACTCGCATCTCAGCAACCGCTGTCGCCAGTTTCTCTGATTGACGAGATGCTGATAACACCTGTAAACGCACCGCTTCAAACGCTTGCTTTAATGGCATATCACCATAAACCATCCGCGCACGTACTAACGCTTGGTGCTCCCATGTCCATGCTTCTTGCTGCTGATAATCAGCAAACGCACTCACAGTGCTGACAAGTAAGCCCGATGCACCAGATGGACGTAATCGCATATCAACCTCATACAACACGCCTGATGCGGTGCGAGTAGAGAACAAGTGAATAATGCGTTGGGCTAAGCGTAAATAAAATTGACGTCCATCGATTTCCTTACGACCATTGGTATAAATGTTATCAGGGCAATCATGCATAAACACCAGATCCAAATCAGAACCATAACCTAACTCCCAACCGCCAACTTTACCGTAACCAACAACGCCAAATCCTTTGCCATCACGATCAACTAAATGACTCGGCTCACCATATTTTTCAGCCATTTGTAACCAAGCTTGATTGACAACCGCAGCAATAATCGCCTCAGCCAAATAAGTTAAGTGATCACTCACTTTCATTATTGGCAATACACCAGCAATATCAGCGGCTGCAATGCGTAATAACTGGATTTGTTTGAACTGACGGATCGCTTCCATCTGCTGCTCCATATCCTCTTCAGGGATACGAGCGAGGTACTCACGTAACTCATCTTTATAACAAGTCAGCTCGGTTGGCTTATACAAATGCTGCGGATCGAGTAATTCATCTAACAGCAATGGATATTGCGCTAATTGATCAGCAACCATAGGGCTTGCTGCGCACAAACGGATCAGCTGTTTTAACGCCGCAGGGTGTTCAACTAATAACTCTAAATACGTAGTACGAGTAGCAATACGAATGATCAATTTGGTTAAACGTGGCAATAACTGCATCGCATCATCACGAGTAACCACTTGCGATAACACTTCCGGCATCAAGCGTGCCATGACTTCACGTCCACGAGGGCCTAACGTACGCTTCGACAATTCCGCCTTAAAACCAATTAAATGCTCGGCTAATTCAACGGATGCTGCTGTATTTAGCTCAGATAAAATAGCCACTGATACTTCATAATTAAGTACCATTGCCCATAATTCATGGTATTGCGCATCTACTTCGACTTGTTCATCTTGCTCATCTGCACCAATGATCAGCTCGAATACTTGATGAATTTCACGCATATGGTGATCAACTGCATCAAGTAATGCAGCCCAATCTTGATACCCCATCGCACAAGCTAAGCGTTCTTGATCAAGCACTTTCTCTGGCAACGTCTGTGTTTGTTTATCATCAATCGCTTGTAGCAAGTTCTCTAAACGACGTAAGAAACAGTAACCTTGCTCCAATGCTGTCACTTCTTGCTGTGGCAATAATTCAAGCTCTCGAATAGCCGTAAGCGTCAGTAGCAGACCTCGTCCACGCAAGCTAGGTTCACGTCCACCACGGATCAACTGGAACGACTGAGCAATAAACTCCACTTCACGAATGCCGCCCGCCCCCAGTTTAATGTTATTACTAAGTCCACGACGTCTAACTTCACTACTGATCATCGCTTTCATTCGACGCAAAGCTTGCACTGCACTAAAGTCGATATAGCGACGGAACACAAAGGGACGCAGCATCTGACGCAATTCTTGGTACTGAGTAAAGCTCTCACGCCCCATCACCCTTGCTTTGATCATCGCATAGCGTTCCCAGTCACGTCCCTGCTCTTGGTAGTAATCTTCCAGTGCAGCATAACTCATCACTAAAGGGCCACTATCACCAAACGGACGTAAACGCATATCAACGCGGTAACAGAAACCATCAAAGGTTTGCTGATCGAGCGCTTTAATCAGTTTCTGACCCAATCGAGTAAAAAATTGTGCATTAGCTAACGATCGGCGCCCGCCTTGGGTTTCACCATTCTCTGGATAGGTAAAAATCAAATCGATATCAGAAGAAAAGTTAAGCTCGCCACCGCCTAGTTTTCCCATGCCAAGCACTAGCATAGGCTGCGCTTCACCTTGCGCATTCGTCGGCGTCCCCCAATCAGCACAACATTGACGATATAGCCAATGGTAAGCTTCCATGATCAAGGCTTCTGCTAACTGCGATAACGCTTCTAAACTCTGCTCTAAAGGCACAGTGTTAGCAAAGTCATGCCAAGCAATTAAACACATTTGACGACGACGAAACTGTCTTAAAACACGCATCAATCCGGCTTCATCTGTGATCTTAGCTAATTGCTCAACTAACAATTGGCGATAGCAAACAGGCTCGCATTCGTGACGATGAGTTAGTATCCAACTAAACCACTCAGGATCCTTGATGAGCGACGCTGAAATAAAGTCACTCAACCCAAGGATTGAACGTAATTCCTCGCGATCTTCACCTTGCCATTGAGCCAATACGTCAGGATGGTGTTCAGCTAGTTTTTCTATAGCAAGATCAGCTGCATCCGTCACAGCAGAAAAAGAAGAAATAGTCGGAAAAAGAGCGGGCGTTTCGACAGTCATGTGCTTTCCTTGAACAAGTAACCTGACAGAATTTGATCTACCTTAGCATAGAAAAACGCCCATCAAATGATGGGCGTAATAATTTTATAAGTTATATAACATTGAGTAACTTAACAGCGGTTTACTACACTTGAAATGCCTTGATTTTATGTTCTAAATCATTGGCATGTTGATGCATGGTATCAGATGTTTCTGCCAGCTCCGTGACCACAACAACCGAGGCTTCCACCAACTCTCGCACATTAGTTAGATTCTGGTTCATTTCATCAGCAACCGCGGTTTGTTGCTCTGCCGCTGATGCAATGTGGAAATTCATATCGTTAATAAGTTGCACTTGCGCCACGATTTTTTCAAGCTCATCGCCAGCACTGGTAACTAAATCAACCCCTTCAGCAGCCTCTTCTACACTTTGCTCCATCAAACCAACCGCTTGTTGCGCACTTTGCTGTAGCTGGCTGATCATATCTTGAATTTCAACCGTTGCGGTTTGTGTTCGCTGTGCCAAATTACGTACTTCATCAGCAACTACAGCAAAACCACGCCCAGCATCGCCCGCACGTGCTGCTTCAATAGCTGCATTTAACGCAAGTAGGTTGGTTTGCTCTGAAATACTTTGGATTGTCACAATCACTGAACCAATCTTCTCTACTCGCTCTTCGACTTGATTCACCGCATCTGCCGATTGACGAATATCATTAGAAAGCTGATCTATTGTACCCATAGTTTTACGTACAAATTCTTGTCCTTGTGTCGCTTGCTCTGAGGTACCAACCGTAGCATCAGAGGCTTGGCGAGCATGCTCTGCGACAGTTTGTACGGTTGATGTCATTTCAGACATGGCAGAAGCTAATTGATCTATTTCAGCAAACTCTTCCTGAGCCGATGATTTGGTTTCCACCATGCTGATAGACATGATATCCGATAAGCTTGATAGCTCACTTGCCGCTGCGCGTTGAGCCAATAATACTTCTTGTAATTGCAGCCGCGTTTTTTCTAACTCACGGGCTAAATCACCGAACTCATCATTACAATCCATAATGATAGGCTCTACTAAATTACGTTGAGCCAGCTTTTGAATACTTTGCTTTAAATAGTCTATTTGACGCAACATCACACGCGACCCGCCAAGTAATAGCACCATAAAGGCAATGATCATCACCCCGGTTTGCCATGCAATTTGCCATAAGTATTGATGATAATAAGCTTTCGCAACATCACTGGATTGTGACCCCACAACAAGCAAACCTAACTGAGGTAAAACTTCAGCATACTCAAAGCGCCCTTTTGACAACGTAATTGGAGAAGACGAGGTTAAATTGTTCAATAACGTTGATAGCGGCTGATTGCTCTCTGTTTCAGCATTTAATTGCGTTAGTTTTGTCGCTTGTGGGTGACCAAATACCTTGCCCGTTTTGGTTTCTAGCACATAAACATAAGCATCTTGTGCGGTTGTCAAAGATGAGGAAGCTAGCGCATCATGGTTTACCCCTGCTTGCAGCATCGCTTTTAATTGGTGGGCATGAGAGATAGCAAGCTCTTTCGCTCTATCTTGTTGAACCTGTAATACTGCAGAATAAAACGTTTGTGCATCCCATAACTGCTTACCAATCAACAAGACAGTACTAAACACCATCAATAAGATAAGTTTGGGTACTAGCCGAATATTGGTTAATCCTTTTTCCCATGGTGTTACTGTCATAATTGCCATGTACTACCTCCGGATTGCACTTCCTCATACCTAGCCAAAATGTGAAAGAGAAAACACAATAAAATGTGAATAAATTTGTTATTGTTTGTTCAATAGCACTATATCGGCAAAGGCAATAAAGACCTTAATGATGAAAGTAATAGATGACGAAAAACATGAGCTACATCCCATGAGCTTGATGGCTGTCGTGCTTTCTATAGCATCACTAGCCTTAGTAACTGCCACGCTTTTTCTAAATAAAAATGAACCGACTTTTCATATATTCTTAGCCATTGATACTTTCATCTGCCTGATCTTTTGGTGCCAATTACTCTTTGATTTATCAAGAAGTTCCTCAAAGTCAGCCTATCTAAAGCAGCATTGGCCAGACTTCATTGCGAGCATTCCAGCCATCGAGCCTTTGCGTTTTATGCGCATACTTCAAGTGCTGCGCGTTTTCCGTTTACTCCGATCGAGTAAGCAGATTTACTTCCAAATGCTCAATAACCGCCGCGAAACAACATTAGCATCCATTTTCTTACTACTGACGGTACTCATTACTATCGGCGCAACCTCTATCTTATTTGTTGAAGGTCAGGTGGAGAATGCCAATATTCACACCGCAGGCGATGCGTTATGGTGGGTCTTTGTTACCATCTCGACGGTTGGCTATGGTGATTATTATCCAGTTACAACACTTGGTCGGATCATCGCGATAGGGATCATTATTTGTGGGGTAGGTTTATTTGGTATGGTGGCCGGCTTGATCTGCTCCGTCATTTCTGATCCTCAACATGAGAAAGCACAGCAAGAAAAAGAACATCGAAAGGAATGGCGTGAAATGCTCGCTAACCAACAAGTGCTACTTGCTCGGCTAGAGCGCCTAGAGACCAAGTTAGATCAGCTATCACAGATAGAAAACAAGAGCCAACAGAGACAAAAAAGCCCAACTAAGCAGTCCTAGTTAGGCTTTTAAAAGCAAGTTTGATTAAGGCCAATATGGCGCTAATTCAATACTCATCTTTCGCGTTTGATCCATTGCATGGATCAGAGATTCATTCTGACGTTGTAGCCATTTTTCAATCTGCAATAAATCTTCACCTTCAAATGAAGTTAGCAGTTGTCGAATAGGCTCAAGTGCCGATAAATCTTCAATACCTTGTAATAAATCAAACCAAGGCATACGGAAAACTTTACGCAATTCAGGTTCATAAAGCTCCGCAAAAGATAAACCGCACATCAGATTACGCTGGAGACGAGATTTCTGATCAATATAATCAGAACGTGTCAATTGACGCTCTGCTGGAAAAACTTCGAGTAGCTCACTCCAAGAGCGAGATAATACGTTATCCGCAAAAGGCTTTACTTCACCTAATAACTTAGCGCGCGCTTTATCATCAAGGAATGGTTGCCAACCTCGACTTAAAATCCAACGACTTAAATCAAGTAATAACCCACAGTAACGAGCAGAGTTCATCAGACGCAACATGTCTTCGCCATCTGGCAATTGCTCATAACGGGCTTCTAGTTGAGTCTGAAGTGCTTTTCGAGCATTAAGCTTACGCAGTACATAAGACTTATCTTCCGTTAGCTCAGCAATACTGTTCGCTTCTTCAAGCCATGACAGTTCACCTTCTAACCACTGTAGCTCTTGACGTAATAACGCACTCGCTCGACGAGGGATAATACCGCCGAAGGTTGCAAAGGTTTGACGAAGCAGACTTAGCGATTGGGAAATTTGTACCAACGCTTGTTGATCTTGGCGCTCAGTATAAATTTGCTCATGGTATAACCAATGCTCTAGCGCGTGTTCTAACGTTTTAATAAACGTTGATTCAACCGTATCTTGCTCTGTCGTTGCAACATTCTCTAATGGCTTAACGGGATCGCCTTGATAATCTGCTGCTAGGCGGTAGCCACGGGCCGCTTTGCTTAGATTACCTAATCGCATACCACCGTTAGCACAAAGTTCACGTGCAAGGGTAAATAAGGCATCGGTTTGACCCGATTTTAATTCTAATTCCACTTCGCAAATCGGTGATGATTTACCATTAGCATGTACTTCACCATGATCGAAGGCCAATTCAATTTGGCTACCATCAGGCATAGCAACCAACCATTGTTGGCGTGTGAAATCGGTAGAGAATAACGGTTTGATCTGTTGCTGAACCGCTGCAACATCAAAATGGTCTGGCCATGCATCAGCAGGATGCAATGACAAAGTAGGTGCATCACCATCAATTTCTACATTATATTCAGGGCGCTGGTGTAAACCGGCAACAACCCTACCTGCAGTTTTTAATGTTTGCACAGAAACATCATCAAAACGACGAACCCGAAGGCCAATATCATTTTGACGCAATATTTGGTCTGGCGTATCGAAGTAAGTATTACCTAATTCTCGACTACTCTGCTGCAGAATTTTCGCTTCCGTTATTTTGCTTAATAACTGGCTTGAAAATTCCGGTGAGACGATAAACTTCAGTTCTATCTCGGTTTCCATAGTTATACCTATAAACAGTGGCAATCCAAGGATATTTGCTTATGCGCTTAAGGGCAAGTCAGAAATATCGATAAAACCTTGATCAAAATTAGTTCCACTATACTCACATATACGTTAACATGCGCGCTTCAATGACCATCGCTCAAGATTTAGCCTTTATTAGGGCGCTCTCTAGGTTGATCGGCTATGCCAGTAAATACAATTATGGGGCTCTTTGCAAAATCCCCAATCAAACCGCTACAACGTCATGTTACTCGCGTAAATGAATGTTGTGACTTGCTTATCCCGTTCTTCGAAGCATGTAATGCTGGAGACTGGGAAAAGGCGGCCGTTTTACGCGAACAGATCTCGCAACTTGAAAAAGATGCGGATGTGCTTAAGCGTGAGATCCGTCTAAAGCTTCCTCGTGGTCTTTTCATGCCAGTAGATCGTACTGACATGCTTGGACTGTTAACCCAGCAGGATAAACTAGCAAACCTCTCTAAAGATATCGCAGGTCGTGTCTTAGGTCGTAAGCTAAAAATCCCTGCAGTCATGTACCCAGACTTTGTTGCTTATGTTCAACGTTGTTTAGACGCGGCTGATCAAGCTCGTCGTGTGATCAACGAATTAGATGAGTTATTAGAGACTGGTTTCAAAGGCAGAGAAGTGACGCTTGTTGCCGAAATGATCAATCAGCTAGATGTTATCGAAGATGATACTGATTCTATGCAGATTGCATTGCGCCAACAACTTATGTCCATCGAAGACCAACACAGCCCGGTGGATGTCATGTTCCTGTACAAGATTCTCGAGTGGGTAGGCGCTATTGCTGATCAAGCACAGCGTGTTGGCTCACGTTTAGAAATTATGCTTTCGCGTTCTTAATAACGAGAATTAACAAAAACAAGGTTTTACAATGGAAATCCTGGCTAACTACGGCACTCTGATTATTGGAGTGGCAGCTATTTTTGGTCTTTTGATGGCGATTGGTATTGGTGCGAACGACGTTGCTAATGCCATGGGTACTTCAGTTGGTTCAAAAGCGTTAACAGTAAAACAAGCGATCATCATTGCGATGATTTTTGAATTTGCAGGCGCTTACCTTGCAGGTGGTGAAGTCACCGATACTATCCGTAAGGGTGTTATCGAAACCTCACTGTATGCAGGCCATCCTGAAACACTCGTTTACGGCATGATGTCAGCACTTCTTGCTGCTGGTACATGGCTACTTCTCGCTTCTTATATGGGCTGGCCAGTATCAACAACTCACTCAATTATCGGTGCTATCATCGGTTTCGCGTGTGTGTCTGTTGGTACCAATGCAGTGGATTGGCACTCAATCCAAGGTATTGTTGGTAGCTGGTTAATTACACCTCTTATCGCAGGTATTTTTGCTTACCTCATCTTTATCAGTGCACAAAAGTTAATTTTTGACACTGATACACCGCTTATAAATGCAAAGCGCTTTGTTCCTATGTACATGTTTATCACTGCGATGGTCATTGCACTGGTAACAATCAAGAAAGGTCTAAAGCACGTAGGTTTGCATCTAACAAATGGTGAGGCATGGGTAGCATCACTTGTAGTATCACTTATCGTGATGATTGCTGGTTACTTCTACATTCAACGTAAATATACTGATGACGGCTCTTCTGTTGATAGCAACGGTTATGCTGGCGTAGAAAGCGTATTTAGCGTATTGATGGTTGTAACAGCGTGTGCAATGGCATTTGCTCATGGTTCAAATGACGTTGCCAATGCGATTGGTCCTCTATCTGCGATTGTTTCTACAATCGAACATTCAGGTCAAATCGCAGCACAAAGTGAAATTGCATGGTGGATCCTTCCACTTGGCGGTATCGGTATTGTTATCGGTCTAGCAACGCTTGGTCATAAAGTAATGGCTACCGTAGGTACAGGTATTACAGAGTTAACACCAAGCCGTGGTTTCGCTGCTCAGTTAGCAACTGCATCAACGGTTGTTTTAGCATCAGGTACAGGCTTACCTATCTCAACCACACAAACACTAGTAGGTGCGGTTTTAGGTGTTGGTTTTGCTCGTGGTATCGCTGCACTAAATCTAGGTGTTGTTCGTAACATCGTTGCATCATGGGTTGTTACCCTGCCAGCAGGTGCGCTACTTGCTGTCATTTTCTTCTACATTATGCAAGCCGTATTTGGTTAAATAGTGGCACAGGTTCAAAAGAGGGAGGCTTAGCCTCCCTCTTTTCTTGCACCTTCCTTCCAAAATTCTTACTATCAACGACCTTAACAAAATTAAGACTCCCCAAGGATCAGATTGTGAAGTACCTCATTAGTCTTTGTTTACTTATTTGTGCTGCTGTTGCGCCAGTAGCAAATGCAGAGCAGGTTCGTTATATCTCAGACAACCTATTCACCTACATGCATTCAGGTCCCGGCACACAGTACCGTATTATCGGTAGCGTTGATGCTGGTACTAAAGTTACCCTACTTAGCTCAAATAAAGCAGCTGGCTTTACTCAAATCACCGATGATCGTGGTCGTAGTGGTTGGGTTGATTCAAAGTTTGTTTCTAATGAAATGGGCCTTAAAGAGCGCGTGCCAGCACTGCAGACCGAATTAACGGAAGTAAAAGCAAAATTAGCAGAAGCGCTAACATCAAGCGATACGCAAAATGCAGGTCTAAAAAACACCTTAGCGCAACGTAACAGTCAAATTAACGATCTAGAAACGCGTAATAACAAACTACAAAGCGAGTTATCATCATCTCAAGATGAAATTCGTGAACTACGCGCTAAAATCGATACCCAAAAAGATGATCTACTAATGAAGTGGTTCACTTACGGTGGTTTAGTGGCTGGTGCAGGTCTTCTATTTGGTCTTGTGCTTCCACACATTATCCCACGTCGTCGCAAGCGTAATAACGGCTGGGCATAATCCTAATAGACTCAGATCTATAACGTTTGATCAAAAAAGGCAGCCGCAGCTGCCTTTTTTATTATCTGCTTGTCGTTACCACTCTGAAAGTGCTGGCATACTGATTTCATAACCATCGTATTTCAAGATCACATCACGAGCTTCAATCCGTGCTAGTTTCACGCCCGGTACAATCTCATCACCTTCATGCAACTCTTTACCATTTACTTTTACCCAACGATTTGCTGGTTTTGAAGAGTAAATATGCTGCTCAAAGTTCATTTTCGGTAATTGGTTTTGAACCGATGTTGGCAATAAACCAATCGGTATCACCTTGCTTTTAGGCTTAGCAGCAACAGGTTTCGCAGCTTCCTCATCAACACTACGATCTAACTCGTTGTCTTGATAGTTTTCACCATCGGTTGCCACAATGGCAGACTTCAACTGCGCAGCAAGCTCCGGTGATAATCCTGATAAATCTAAATTATCAAGCTTGTAAGGATCTTGATAATGCTCCGCTTTCTTAGGTGTAGGCTGACTCACATCAGGTTGTTCATAGCTTGGTTCATTGGCAGAATATGACTGAACAGGCTCTGTCACCTTATATTCTTGATACGCAGGCTCTGCCGAATACAAACTATCCCCCACTGGAAGTGGCTCTGTGACTAAAGAAGGAAAGTCCAAAAACAATACATCTTGATCTGAAGAGGTTACCACCGCTTTTTTCTTAGCCGCAGGTGCTTTTAACATTTGTTGCTCTTGCGTCGATATAACAGGTGCAGCATGCACTTCTCCTGACGCTAATGGCGCTTGTTGTTCATGTAACGACTGCGACTGATGATAGTATTTATAAGCCACAATCGAAGCGGCAGGCAATAACGCAATCACTAACGGTAATAACCACGATGTTGATGTTTTATGTGCTTTAACACTACGCATCGGATGCACCACTTTTGCGGCTCCTTGTGATACTTTAGCATCCATTTGATCGCTATTTTTCGTATCTGATTGCTTTAAGCTATCTAACAATTGAGACATTAACTTTGCTCCGGCTGTAACGTCGGTCCAGGTAAATTCATCGCAGAATCTAATACCATCAGTGTCATTGGTCCTGCAATACCATCTGCCGTTAAATCTTGAGAGCGTTGGAAACGACGCAATTTATCTAATACGGATTGATCAAAATAGCCTTTACGAGGCTTATCCTCACCAAGGAAATCATTCAATTGTTGATCAAGCCATGCCACTCGAGGACCATTTTGACCAAAACGAATAGTGGTTTTATCCCCTAACGGCGGACGCCACAACAGGCTAAATTTGCCATCCCAACGGGCTTCAAACCATTTTGGTGAAACGGAAATACGTTCCTTACCCAATAAAAGCTCGATACGATCATCTGTGATCGCATACACCACTGCATAAAACGGTTTCTTAGCACCATCTTCCAATGTCACCACCACAGGGCGATTAATTAACCCTAATTTGGCAAGTGTCGTTTTACCATCAAAACAAGCGAGGCTAATACGTGAGCTTGTCGCGCAGGTTGCTTGATTTAATGCAGTATCAAAGCCCCATAACCGATATAAGTTTTGCATCGCTATACGCTCTTTTCGGCTACCATCAATGGCTTTTGCTAAGCGAGAAAGCGTGGTTGCTTTGGTATTCATCTCTGGCGTTGATGCTAACGATGCTGGAGCCTCTACAGCTGATAAATCTGCCGCTGCATACAATGACTGATTCGGCTTGATTGGTGTTGCCTGAGGTGCTGCAGGCAACGGCCAATAATGCCATGCCCCTACCGCAAAAGTAGAGCAAACAGCTACAGCAATACTCCATGGTAACCACGATGATGGGTGACGTTGAGAGCTTCCAGAACGCGATGAAGACGACATGGCTGGCACTTGCCAACTTAGAATATCTTCACACGCTTGCACTGCCATCGGCTTACTCACTTGATGGGTGCCTGCTTGGCAAGCTAGCTGCATCGATTTATCACACACAAGGTTAATCAAGCGAGGAATACCTTGAGTTTGTTTCGCGATATATTTAATGCTGCTTGCATCAAATACCGGGTATAAACAATCAACAGCGGTTAAGCGGTAGTGAATATATTCACTGACTTCCGCTTCAGTCAGCGGTAATAAGTGATAGCGTGAAGTAATGCGTTGAGCAAGCTGACGTAAACGCTCTTGTTGTAATAACTGTTGTAACTCAGGCTGACCAATTAACACCACCTTAAGTAGCTTACGGCTATCCGTTTCTAAATTAGTCAACAAGCGTAATTGCTCTAACACATCAGGCATTAAATGCTGAGCTTCATCCACCAATAGTAAGGTCTGACGCCCTTCCGCATGGTTTGCCATCAAGTGACGATAAATAATATCGGTAAGCTGCTTAAAACTCGCATCAGACTCATAACTGAGTCCCAATTCATCACAAATAGCGGCTAGTAAATCGTGAGCTGAAAGCGCAGGATTTAAAATCACGGCTACCTGTGTTTGGTGTGGTAAACGAGAAATCATTGCACGTAATACCGTGGTTTTTCCCGTTCCAACTTCACCGGTTAGCAAGCCGAAACCACCACCATCGGTTAATCCTGACAGCATATGCGTCAATGCTTCTCGATGTCGTTCACTGAGGTAGAGAAAACGCGCACTAGGGACGATCGAAAAAGGCGCTTCAGTGATCCCGAAAAAGTCCTGATACATAGAAAATACTCTGGTGCCTAAATGAGTGGTTAAAATAACGTAAATGCGTATTAGTTCTTAAAGACGCATCAATATAGCAAGATTTATTATCATCGGTATTCTTGCGAATATTGTATACTGCCTTGCTGTAGCACATCGACCAAGGTCACATTGATCGAGGTATTATGGTCAGTTTTAAACAAAAGCGATAGAGATTCATCTCTGTAGAGTGAGTGATAAAGGAGCCTTCATTGCAAACATATCTTGTTGGTGGTGCCGTTCGTGACACCTTATTAGGCCTTGCGGTAACAGATAAAGACTGGGTTGTAGTCGGTACAACGCCTGAAGCGATGCTCGCTGCTGGCTTTGAGCAAATCGGCAGTGATTTCCCTGTGTTTTTACACCCAAAAACCAAACAAGAGCATGCATTGGCCCGTACTGAACGAAAATCAGGTCACGGTTATACTGGTTTTGTCTGTTATTCCGCTCCCGATGTGACGCTTGAGCAAGATTTACTGCGTCGCGATCTTACCATTAATGCAATTGCACAAGCGTCTAATGGCGATCTGATCGATCCTTACCATGGTCAGCAAGATATCACGAACAAAGTGCTACGCCATGTTTCTCCCGCTTTTACAGAAGATCCCCTTCGTGTATTACGCGTTGCTCGCTTTGCTGCACGTTTTGCCCATCTTGGCTTTACTGTTGCTCCCGAAACTATGGCACTTATGCAAGAAATGGTCGTTAGTGGTGAGTTGACAAGCTTAACTCCAGAGCGTGTCTGGAAAGAGTGGGAAAAATCATTATCAAGTGATGATCCACAAATGTTCCTGACTGTTCTTCGTCAGTGTGGCGCACTCGCGATTGTAATGCCTGAAATTGACGCGCTTTTTGGTGTCCCACAACCCGAAAAATGGCACCCAGAAATCGACTGTGGCATTCATACCTTACTGGTTGCGAAAAAAGCCGCTGAGCTCAGCACAGATAAAACTATCCGATTTGCCGCACAAGTACACGATCTTGGCAAAGCACTATCACCGAAAGACGATTTGCCACATCATAAGATGCATTGTCGCGATGGTATCAAGCCAATTAAGGCACTTTGCCAACGCTTACGTGTACCTAATGAATATCGCGATCTGGCGCTATTAGTATGTGAGCAGCACACCAAGATCCACCATGCCGAAGAAATGCGTGCAGACACTTTTATTAAAATTTTTGATCAAATCGATGCATGGCGTAAACCAGAAAGAGTGGCACAACTTGCAACGTGTTGTCGTGCTGATGCTCGTGGACGTACTCACTTTGAGCAAACACCATACCAACAAGCTGATATCTTCCAAGCTGTATTTACTATCGCCCAACAAGTGGATGTAAAAGCAATTGTTGCAGTAGGGTTTAAAGGCGCAGAGATCAGAGAGCAATTAGCTACCAAACGTATAGAGGCCGTTGCTCTACATTTAAAAGCGACACGCCAAAGCAACTAAGTATTAGCCTCAGAGAAAAAACACAAAAAAGCCGACATCTCATGTCGGCTTTTTCAAATCTTCAATCGCACATGCTAATTACTTAGACATCAGGAATAAGAATAATCCGATACCTAAGATCAAACGGTAGATAACAAATGGTGTCATACCCAAACGTGTTACTAGCTTTAAGAACACATGAATACACGCATAAGCACTGATAAACGAAACAGCAATACCAATGCTTAGATTACCGAAATCGATTGGATCTGTGCCTGTCACCAATTTTAAACCAAGGTAACCACCAGCAAGCAGAATAATTGGGATCGACATTAAAAATGAGAAACGCGCTGCTGCTTCACGAGTAAAACCAAGATAAAGCGCTGCCGTCATGGTTGCACCTGAGCGTGACGTCCCCGGAATGATCGCCGCAGCCTGCGCTAAACCAAGAAATAACGCACTTTTCCAATTAGCTTTGTACTCATCATCAGTTTGCTTGGCACGTTTATCTACCCACCATAACAACAAGCCAAAGATAATCGTGGTACATGCAATCACCCAGGCTGAGCGCAAATACATTTCGATGAAATCTTTCATCACTAAACCGAAAATACAGGCAGGGATCGTTGCGATAACGATCATCCATGCTAATTTCGATTCAGCGCTGTGTTCACGCTTAAAAATGGAGTTTAGCCATGCACCGAGTAACGCCACAACTTCTTTGCGGAAATAAAGAATAACCGCCATTAAAGTGCCGACGTGAACAGCCACATCAAACGCTAAACCTTGATCCGGCCAGCCTAAGATTTCAGAAGGTAGAATAAGGTGAGCAGAGCTCGATACAGGGAGGAATTCTGTTAACCCTTGAATAAGTGCCAACATAAATGCTTCAAAATGACTCATTAATTGTCCTTAATTTACAACACAAAACATCATAGTTAGTACCAATTAACTATGATAGTTAAATGACAAACTCAACAGGCCATAACTCCTGCTGTTGAGAAAAATTGTGCCAAAGTTGAGCTAACGTTTGTGTCTCTTTAGGGATCACAAGTTCGGGGCTCAACTCACTTAACGGCCATAACACAAAAGCAAAACGGTAAATATCTGAGCGTGGTAGTACAGGCAATTCAGTACTTACTACATCACCGTATAAGAGCAAATCAAGATCGATAGTACGACTTTGATTCTTTACAGCATGCTCTGGGCGACCTAGCTGACGTTCAATCTCTTTTAGATGAGCTTGCAATGCAGTAAGAGGCAACAAGGTTTGGATCTCAATGACCGCATTAAAAAAGTTATCGCCACTAAATCCGACAGGCTTCGCTTCAAACACCCGTGACATTCGCCACTGATTTGCCAGTTTTTTTACCGCATCTAAACCTGCTTTTAAGTGATATTCACGCTCAATATTCGTTCCAATACTGATATACGCTGTGATCACTTACTACCTCGCTCAATTTGCACACCCACACCACGAGCATTCACAACAGCACCAGGTTTTGTTACTCGCACTTTCACCCATGGCACATTGAAATCTGTCATGATCAAGCTCGCCACTTCTTCAGCAACACGCTCAACCAATAAAAAACGCCCTTGTTCAATCAGGTTTGTGACTGCGGTACTGACCGTTGAATAGTCCAACGCCAACATCACATCATCGTTATTAGCGGCAGGACGATTGTCATGTGCCATTTCCAAATCAAGCACAAGTTTTTGCTTAATTTCCTGCTCCCAGTCATATACCCCAATAGTGGCAATGACTTCTAATTGTTCGATAAATACCGTATCCATGCTAAATCGCTAATTTTGTTAGAGGTCGGATACCCAATATCAGCAAAAACGCGTATTATCAGGTAGTATTCGTTAACATGTATATTGCAAATAAGTATGCAACATTACCAATGTTAACTTAGGCTGGGACTATACCACAGCCATGAACGAGTCAAAATTTCTAACCCGTAATATTGACTCAGATAAGATCCAGTTAACATTTCAATTCATGTTGTACTGGCACTGCCCCTAGATAATCGGAATAGTGAATGACGCCATTAGCGCTACTGATGATCATTGCCGCCTACTTACTAGGCTCTATTTCTAGTGCCGTACTCATTTCACGGCTATATCGCCTTCCCGATCCTAGAAAAAGTGGCTCTGGTAACCCTGGTGCGACAAACGTCCTTCGATTAGGAGGAAAAAGTGCAGCTGCCATGGTATTAGTTGCTGATATTTTAAAAGGCATGCTGCCTGTTTGGATCAGCTACTTTTTAGGGATAAATCCATTCTTACTTGGGATCATTGGTATTGCAGCCTGTTTAGGCCACATCTACCCACTGTTTTTTCACTTCCAGGGCGGGAAAGGCGTAGCAACCGCGTTAGGCGCACTTGCTCCCATTGGCTGGGATTTAAGTGGCATGTTGATTGGTACATGGATAGTTGCACTGGCAATCACGGGTTATTCTTCTGCAGCGTCTTTGATCGCCGCACTATTAGCCCCGATGCTGACATGGTTAGTCAAACCAGAATACACCATGCCTGTTTCTATGCTCTCTTGTTTGATTATTTTCCGGCATCACGAAAATATTCGTCGTTTACTCGATGGCGAAGAAACTAAGATTTGGGACAAATTCGCTAAGAAAAATTCAAATTCTTAAGATAATAAAAAAGCGAGGTGATCACCTCGCTTTTTGCTATCAGTCTTACGACAACACTTATTCTGCAATCGGTTTTAGCTGATCGATAGGCCAACGAGGATAAGCTTTCACACCTAAATCCATCGTTTCTTTATTTTTCAAACGCTGCATACCCGCATAAGCGATCATCGCACCGTTGTCTGTACAAAATTCTGTACGAGGGTAGAACACTTCACCCTTTAGGTTTTTCATCATGCTTTCAAGCTCTTGACGCAAGTACTTGTTCGCACTTACACCGCCAGCAATAACCAATCGCTTCAAACCAGTTTGCTTTAGCGCACGCTTACATTTAATCGCAAGTGTATCAACCACCGCTTCTTGGAATGCAAAAGCGATATCAGCACGGGTTTGCTCATCATCATCGTTGTCACGAATAGTATTCGCTGCAAATGTTTTCAAACCAGAGAAACTGAAATCAAGACCTGGGCGATCTGTCATTGGACGTGGGAACTTAAAACGGCCTGGCGTACCTTTATCTGCCATTTTAGACAACAGTGGACCACCGGGATAATCTAAGCCCATCATTTTCGCTGTTTTATCAAAGGCTTCACCTGCCGCATCATCAATTGATTCGCCAAGGATTTGATACTCACCGATCCCTTTCACTTCCACCATCATAGTATGACCGCCAGAAACTAACAGAGCGACAAATGGAAACTCAGGCGCGTTATCTTCAAGCATTGGTGCGAGCAAGTGACCTTCCATATGGTGAACCGCAACAGCAGGTAAATCCCACGCATAAGCAAGGCTACGACCAATGGTTGCACCCACTAATAATGCACCAACAAGACCAGGACCTGCGGTGTAAGCCACACCATCAAGATCTTCATGCGTCATACCAGCCGATGCTAGTGCAGCTTTGATCAATGGGATTGTTTTCTTCACGTGGTCACGAGATGCCAACTCAGGCACCACACCACCGTAATCAGCATGTAACTTTACTTGGCTGTAAAGTTCATGTGCCAAGAGACCTTTTTCATCATCGAAAATAGCTACGCCTGTCTCATCACAGGAAGTCTCGATGCCCAGTATACGCATAACAACCTCTATACTATTAGGGGGATCAAATGAAAAATCGGTATGGTTTCAATAACAACCGATCACTCAAATAGGGTTAGGAAGTACTAATTAAGGGGCATGTTACCGTTGTTGACAGAAATTAACCAGTTCATAGACGCAGAATGCTTTACAAATGCCCCTAGATCAGATTAGAATTTCGCACCATTTTTAATCAGCTGACACTTTGACGTCAGCTTTAAACCGAATCACTCTGAGGTGAGTATTACATGCCAGTAATCAAAGTACGTGAAAACGAACCGTTTGACGTAGCACTACGTCGTTTCAAGCGCTCTTGCGAAAAAGCAGGTATCCTTTCTGAAGTTCGTCGTCGTGAGCACTTCGAAAAGCCAACTACTGTACGTAAGCGCGCTAAAGCAGCGGCAGTTAAGCGTCACCTGAAGAAATTGGCTCGCGAAAACGCGCGTCGCGTTCGTCTGTACTAATCTTACGATTAAAAACAGAAGGATCGCGTAATGACTCTAATTGAACGTCTTAAAGACGAACAAAAAGCGGCGATGAAGGCGAAGGATAAACCTCGTCTTGGCGCTATCCGTTTAGCACTTTCAGCAATTAAACAACGTGAAGTTGACGAAAAGATCACTCTTAACGACGACGACGTGTTGGCTGTATTGACTAAAATGGTAAAGCAACGTCGTGACTCTGTAGCTCAATACGAAGCTGCAGGCCGTCAAGACTTAGCTGATGTTGAGCACGCTGAAATCAGTGTTCTAGCCGAGTTTATGCCTCAAGCATTAACTGAAGAAGAAATTTCTGCGTTAATGGATGAAGCTATTGCTGCGACTGGCGCTGCTAGCATGCAAGACATGGGCAAAGTTATGGGCGTACTGAAACCGCAAATTCAGGGTCGTGCCGATATGGGGATTGTTAGCAAGTTAGTGAAAACTAAACTAGGTTAATCACTCTCCTATTCAGCGACAAGCCGTGCTATCCTTTTGGGGATGCGCGGCTTGTTTGTATCTGACCATCTCAGATCGCAACATCCCTTCTAAAACTTATCTTCATCATTTTACTATCAGGTTATTTGCTTTCTTATGGCAGGAAAAATCCCTCGCTCATTTATTGATGATCTCATTTCTCGACATGACATTGTCGATGTCATTGATGCGCGAGTGAAACTCAAAAAACAAGGTAAGAACTTCGGTGCTTGCTGCCCTTTCCATAATGAAAAAACACCGTCATTTTCAGTTAGCCAAGAAAAACAGTTTTATCACTGCTTTGGTTGTGGTGTGCATGGCAACGTTCTTGATTTTGTGATGGAGTTTGATCGCCTTGATTTTGTTGATGCTATTGAAGAACTTGCTTCGCAACTAGGCTTAGAAGTCCCACGTGAAAACGATGGTAATAATACACATCGTGGCCCCAAAGCGGCCGATAAACGCAACTACTATGAATTGATGGGCCAAGTATCACAGTTCTATCAGTCACAACTCCGTACTAAAGAAGGAGAGATTGCGGTCGATTACCTAAAAGGGCGTGGTTTATCTGGCGAGATTGTTAAGAAGTTCTCGATTGGCTTTATTCCCGATCAATGGGACATGGTACGTAGCCGATTCGGTAGAGATAATGAATCGCAAAAAGCACTTGTGAACACAGGCATGCTGATCGAAAACGACAATGGTCGTCGTTACGATCGCTTCCGTGGTCGAGTGATGTTTCCAATTCATGATCGTCGAGGTCGAGTGATCGGTTTTGGTGGACGTGTCATCGGTGATGGCACCCCAAAATATCTCAACTCACCTGAAACTGACATTTTCCATAAAGGTCGTGAGCTTTACGGCTTATATGAAGTCCTACAAACTCACCGTGAACCAGAAAAAATCATGGTGGTTGAAGGCTATATGGATGTAGTGGCGCTTGCGCAGTTTGGTGTTGATTATGCCGTCGCCTCGCTAGGGACATCCACGACAGGCGATCATATTCAAAGCCTATTTCGCCAAACCAGCACCGTTGTATGCTGCTATGACGGCGATAGAGCCGGCCGAGATGCGGCATGGCGCGCGATGGAACAAGCATTGCCGTACTTAACCGATGGCCGTCAACTTAAGTTTATGTTTCTGCCTGATGGCGAAGATCCTGATTCTTGTATTCGCGCAGAAGGCAAAGACGCTTTTGAGCTGCGCGTAAACCAAGCAATGCCGTTATCAGAATTTCTGTTTAATAGCCTAATGCTACAAGTTGACACTACTAGTCGTGAAGGCAAGGCAAAACTCAGTACGCTAGCCGTACCTCTGATAGATAAAGTCCCGGGCGGTACGCTAAGGCTATACTTACGTGAACTGCTTGGCAAAAATTTAGGCTTACCTGACGAAGCACAGCTACAACAACTAATATCAATGCATGGCAAAGAATCTAAGCCTGTAGGCCAAGTACAAATTAAACGTACGCCTATGCGTGAAGTCATTGCCCTGCTGATCCAGCATCCTAACTTTGTCACTCAACTCGAATTTGATATGAGTGCATTTGATAATATTGAATTATCAGGCTTAAATTTATTGCTATCGATAGTTGATAAATGCCGAAATAACCCCAATATCAGCACTGGACAGCTTTTAGAGCACTGGCGCGGCACCAAAAATGAAGCCATGATGGCAAAGCTTGCTGCGTGGGAGCTACCGTTGTCGAAAGATGAAGACAACAGCTTAGATGTATTTTTAGACGCAATGGACAAAATTATTGATCAATGCGTTGAACAACAAATTGAACAGTTGCAGACTAAATCAAGAACTGTCGGCTTATCAGTCGAAGAAAAACAGGAATTACAGTTACTAATACTGAATCGTCCTGTTTAATAAGTAGTCAACAATTAAGAAATTTGTTATAATGACTGGTTTGCAACTCTGCATACTAAATTATCACTCAGACCCGAAGTTGGATACCGTCTATGGAGCAAAATCCGCAGTCACAGCTAAAGTTACTTGTTGCTAAAGGCAAGGAACAAGGCTATCTGACCTACGCCGAAGTAAATGACCACCTACCAGAAGACATTGTAGATTCTGATCAGGTTGAAGACATTATTCAAATGATTAATGACATGGGTATCAAGGTAGTTGAAACAGCACCTGATGCCGATGAACTCATGATGACTGAAGATAATGCCGACGAAGACGCCATTGAAGCTGCGGCGCAAGCATTATCAAGCGTAGAAAGCGAGATCGGCCGCACGACAGACCCTGTACGTATGTACATGCGTGAAATGGGTACGGTTGAACTACTTACTCGCGAAGGCGAAATTGATATCGCAAAACGCATTGAAGATGGTATCAACCAAGTTCAATGTTCAGTCGCTGAATACCCTTCTGCGATCGCTCACCTGCTTGAGCAATTTGACAAAGTAGAAGCCGATGAGCTTCGTATTACTGACATCATTTCAGGCTTTGTTGATCCAAACGAAGAAGCAACAGCAGCACCAACTGCAACACACATTGGTTCAGAGCTAAGCGAAACCGATCTTGAAGATGAAGATAAAGATCTTGAAGATGACGATGACGAAGACGCAGAAAGCAGCGATGACGATGACGGTAGCATCGATCCAGAACTTGCGCGTGAAAAGTTCATCGAGCTACGCCAAGCTTACGACAAGATGGCGCTAGCAATTGAGACCAATGGTCGTCAAAACAAGCAAACTGAACTTGCGGTGGAAGAACTCTCTGAAGTATTCAAGCAGTTCCGTCTGATCCCTAAACAGTTTGATCGCCTTGTTGGCTCACTACGTGATGCAATGGATAAAGTACGCACTAACGAGCGTCTTATCATGCGCATGTGTGTAGACAACAGTAAGATGCCTAAAAAGACCTTCGTTACACTATTTGCAGGTAACGAAGCGAACCAAGATTGGATTGATGAAGCACTAAATTCTGGCAAGCCATACGCTGAGCGTTTAAAAACGTACGAAGAAGATCTTCGTCGTTCAGCCATTAAACTGCGCATGCTAGAAGAAGAAACGGGTCTTTCAATCGAGCGTATTAAAGACATCAGCCGTCGCATGTCTATCGGTGAAGCGAAAGCGCGCCGTGCGAAGAAAGAGATGGTTGAAGCAAACTTACGTCTGGTTATTTCTATCGCTAAAAAATACACCAACCGTGGTCTGCAATTCTTGGATCTAATCCAAGAAGGTAACATTGGTTTGATGAAAGCCGTTGATAAGTTTGAATACCGTCGTGGTTACAAGTTCTCAACTTATGCAACATGGTGGATCCGTCAGGCAATCACGCGTTCAATCGCCGATCAGGCACGTACGATCCGTATCCCTGTTCACATGATTGAAACGATCAACAAGCTGAACCGTATTTCTCGTCAAATGCTACAAGAAATGGGTCGTGAGCCGTTACCGGAAGAATTGGCTGAACGCATGCAAATGCCGGAAGACAAGATCCGTAAAGTATTGAAGATTGCTAAAGAGCCGATCTCAATGGAAACACCAATTGGTGATGATGAAGATTCACATCTAGGTGACTTCATTGAAGATACAACACTTCAATTACCAATGGATGCGGCAACAGCTACGAATCTACGTGCAGCAACGAACGATGTCCTTGCTGGCTTAACACCGCGTGAAGCCAAAGTTCTACGTATGCGTTTTGGTATTGATATGAATACTGACCACACGTTAGAAGAAGTTGGTAAGCAGTTTGACGTAACGCGTGAACGTATTCGTCAGATCGAAGCAAAAGCGCTACGTAAGCTACGCCACCCAAGTCGTTCAGACGTACTACGTAGTTTCCTAGACGAGTAATCTAGCACGACATAAAAAAGCGAGCACTGAGCTCGCTTTTTTTATATCTCAAACTCGGTATATAACAAGTCAAGTCGAAATACCGCTATACAATGTTCAGTTTTAGCTTACTTTAATTCTTCTAACTGTTGAAAAAGCAAACAAAATCCAAACCTTAATCGCTAGACAAGGGCAGAACCATCCCCTATAATTTGCCCCATATTGGCCCCTTAGCTCAGTGGTTAGAGCAGGCGACTCATAATCGCTTGGTCCCCAGTTCAAGTCTGGGAGGGGCCACCAAATACAGAAAGGCCGAAATGGTTACCCATTTCGGCCTTTTGCTTTTCTAATAATCGCACTTTCGATTCACTTCACAAAAGCCATCATTGAGATTTCATCAGTTACTCGATAGTCAGTTGAATACAAAAGAAAATATTGTCTTCTTAAAACAATATTGAATAACCCTTCAACTCTTGATAAATGACAATACTTTATTTTTATTTTTCAGCATAATCATCATCGTTGCGTCACATAGCAATGAGACCATTTAGCCTCTTAACTCTAAGTGCAAATAAAAAGAGTTCTGCTATAATGTTGCGCTTATTAATCACGGATTTGATTAAACAGTTTCATATTACTGGCTAACGAAATACCAAGCTCTAACCAACGATGAGTAACGATAAAAAATTCAATACCACCACTTTATCAAAGCGCCAACGTTTTTATAAAGTAATGTTTATCGAGTTTTTTATTACAACCATCATATCAACAGTTATCTCATTAAAGGATGTAGCAATACAGAAACTAACATGATGATAATCGTTCTATGGTGATAATTTCCCCTTGGGTAAAAGTTCGTCTGGAGAGAACCCTCAATGAAAAAGACCAAGATCGTATGTACGATTGGACCTAAAACTGAATCTGTAGAAATGCTTACTAAACTAGCTAACGCTGGTATGAACGTAATGCGTCTAAACTTCTCACACGGTGACTTCGAAGAGCACGGTCAACGTATCCGTAACCTTCGCGAAGTAATGGCTAATACAGGCAAAGAACTAGCAATCCTGTTAGATACTAAAGGCCCTGAAATCCGTACAATCAAACTAGAAGGCGGTCAAGACTTCTCTCTAGTAGCTGGTCAAGAGTTCACTTTCACAACTGACACTTCAGTTGTTGGTAACCAAAACCGCGTTGCTGTAACTTACCCTGGTTTCGCTAAAGATCTAACTAAAGGTAACACTATCCTAGTAGACGACGGTCTAATCGAAATGGAAGTGCTTGAAACAACTGATACTGAGGTTAAGTGTAAAGTTCTTAACAACGGTGACCTTGGTGAAAACAAAGGTGTTAACCTACCAGGCGTTTCTGTAAAACTTCCAGCACTTGCTGAAAAAGACAAAGCAGACCTTAAGTTTGGTTGTGAGCAAGGCGTTGATTTCGTTGCTGCTTCTTTCATCCGTAAAGCAGAAGACGTACAAGAGATCCGTGCTCTTCTAGCAGCTAACGGTGGCGAAAACATCCAAATCATCTCTAAGATTGAGAACCAAGAAGGTGTTGATAACTTCGACGCTATCCTTGAAGCTTCTGACGGTATCATGGTTGCTCGTGGTGACCTTGGTGTTGAGATCCCAGTAGAAGAAGTTATCTTCGCTCAGAAGATGATGATCGAGAAATGTAACCGTGCACGTAAAGTTGTAATCACTGCAACTCAAATGCTTGACTCTATGATCAAGAACCCACGTCCAACTCGCGCAGAAGCGGGCGACGTTGCTAACGCAATCATGGATGGTACTGACGCAGTTATGCTTTCTGGTGAATCAGCGAAGGGTAAATACCCAATCGAAGCTGTAACTATCATGGCTCAAATCTGTGCTCGTACAGATGACGTTCTTAAGCCTGAGCTAGGCTCTCGTCTAGACAGCCCACGTCTACGTATCACTGAAGCGGTATGTAAAGGCGCAGTAGACACAGCTGAGAAGCTAAATGCTCCACTGATCATCGTTGCTACTGAAGCTGGTAAGTCTGCACGTTCTGTACGTAAATACTTCCCAACTGCACGCATCCTTGCAGTAACAACAAACACTAAGACAGCAGCTCAACTATGTCTATCTAAAGGTGTTACTCCTGTTGTTGTTGATTCAATCGAAAGTACTGACGCATTCTACCTACGTGGTAAAGAGCTAGCACTTGAGACTGGTCTTGGCGCTAAAGGCGACATCGTTGTTATGGTTTCTGGTGCACTTGTTGCTTCAGGTACAACTAACACTGCATCTGTACACGTACTATAATTCGTACTTACAAATGCTAAAAAGGAGCCCATGTGGCTCCTTTTTTATTATCATCAATTAAGCTCATATCCTACATATATTACTCAAGAACATCTCTATAAGATAAGAGGTATAACCTACAACTCATGAGGTTATATCGCTCATTAAGCCATCACTAGTTTGATATCCCTTCTATAAATGACCAAATACCATCTAAAATGTTTAAGCAATAAACAAAGCAAGGTATAATTAATTTTAGCCGAACTGTAAAGTTCGATATACAGCAAAGCAAAATCCCAATAATAATAATAACGGGATAATAATAACAATAATGAGGACTCACGTGTCTAGCCCGACTTTAACAAATCAGGTTATGGAAGTAATTCGACAGGACATCTTGCTCGGTAAACTCACTCCTGGACAAAAACTGGTTGTAGCTGATCTAAAAGAACGCTACAACGTTGGTGCATCGCCAATCCGTGAAGCATTGGTGCAATTATCATGGAAGAAGTACATTAAATTTGCACCACAAAAAGGCTGCTGGGTAGCTCCTGTCTCTATTGAAGAGCTACAGGATCTTTTCAGTGCTAATAAAATTATTTCACGTGAGCTATTAACGCGTGCAATTACCCATGGTGATGAAGCATGGGAGCTTAATATCCTAACTGCTTACCATAAACTAAGCCGTCTTGATCCTACGTCAGATGAAACAGATTTATCTGAATGGGAACAACGTCATTGCGATTTCCATACCGCAATTCTTACCAGTGAGCATTCTCCTGTGATGCTAGATATCTACCATGATATCTATGATCAGATTAAGCGATATCGCCATATTTGGGTCAGCAAAACCCGACAAGTCGAAGATCGTTACACTGATGAAGGTGAACATGAAGCATTGATGAAAGCAGTGCTAGCACGTGATCTTGAGCTCGCACAAAAGATCATGCACACCCACTTTGAACGTGCGGTAGAAGATATTAAAAACTATCTTTAATACGCTTAGTTTAAAATAATAAAAAGCTCGCTAACCACTTAGCGAGCTTTTTAGATCTTACCAGCCAAAAATCTCTTTATGATGGGTATTGAGTAGTAAAACTACCAATAAAAAGTAGATAGCACTCACTTTAAACCCCAAAATAACCAGAGTAGCTGTGGTTAATCGGACCAAAAATTGCTGCAGCATCGCTTACCTCTGTGGTACAGCGCTTCCCTGCCTTCTGCTCCTCAATTAATCTTAGTCTATGTTTATTAAACCATTACAAACAAAAGAGCCGATTGCTGCTATCAACAATCGGCTCAATATTAATCGGCTATGATTATGCTCTTAATGCACGCTCTCCACGGGCCATACCCACGACACCACTTCTAGCAACTTCAATAATTTCAGTTGCCTCACCAACAGCTTCCAGAAAAGCATCAAGTTTATCGCCAGTACCTGCAAGTTGAATGGTGTATAGCTGACTGGTCACATCAATGATCTGTCCACGGAAAATATCTGCAGTGCGTTTAACTTCTGCGCGAGCAAAACCACTGGCTTTCACTTTCACTAACATCAGTTCACGCTCTACATGTTCCGACTCAGTAACATTACTCACTTTTAAAATATCGATCAGCTTATGCAGTTGTTTTTCAATCTGCTCATAAGCCGATTCATTTTTAACATTTGTCGTAATGTTTAAACGAGAAAGCGTTGGATCATCAGTTGGTGCAACGGTTAACGATTCAATGTTGTAGCCACGCTGAGAAAACAGACCAACCACACGAGACAATGCGCCCGGTTGGTTTTCAAGTAATACTGAAATGATTCTACGCATTATGTTCTCTCCGTTTTACTTAGCCACATCTCATTCATTGCACCACCACGGATCAACATTGGGTACACATGCTCCGTTTCATCGACGCTGATATCGATGAAGACTAATTTATCTTTCAGTGCTAACGCTTTTTCTAATTCACTTTCTAATTTATTCGGATCTGAGATACGTACACCAACATGGCCATAGGCTTCAGCTATAGCAGCAAAATCAGGTACTGAGTCCATGTAAGAGTGAGAATGTCGACCTTGGTAGATCATGTCTTGCCACTGCTTAACCATGCCTAAGAAACGGTTGTTTAAGTTAATAATTTTAACTGGGATATCATATTGCAGTGCGGTCGATAGCTCTTGAATATTCATCTGAATACTGCCATCCCCCGTGACACACACCACTTCTGCATCAGGCAGGGCAAACTTCACCCCCATCGCAGCTGGAAGACCAAAGCCCATGGTGCCAAGACCACCTGAATTGATCCAACGGCGAGGCTTATCAAACGGATAATAGAGAGCAGCAAACATTTGGTGCTGACCTACATCTGAGGCAACATACGCATCACCATCAGTTAAACGGTGCAGCGCTTCAATCACTTGTTGTGGCTTAATACGCTCGTTACTCGTCTCGTAGTTTAAACATTGGCGATCACGCCATGTTGTGATCTCTTGCCACCATTGCTCTATAGCAGCTTGATCATTTTTCACTTCGTGCTCTTTTAATTGTTTTAGCATTTGATTTAAAACAGTATCAGCAGAGCCAACAATAGGAATATCAGCAGAAACCGTTTTTGATATTGATGATGGATCAATATCAATATGCATGATGGTCGCATCAGGGCAATACTTCTCTAAGTTATTGGTCGTACGATCATCAAAACGCACACCTACCCCAAAGATCAGATCAGCATTGTGCATCGCCATATTGGCTTCATAAGTCCCGTGCATACCTAACATGCCTAGACATTGCTTATGAGTACCGGGAAACGCACCAAGCCCCATTAAAGTATTAACTACTGGAATATTTAATGATTCAGCAAGCTCTATCAACTGCTCGCTACACGATGACATGATCGCGCCACCACCAACATATAAGACGGGCTTTTTCGCAGACAGCAATGCTTTTACGCCGCGTTTAATTTGGCCTTTATGGCCTTGCGTAGTGGGATTATAAGAGCGAAGGGCAATCGACTCTGGATATTGATAAGGATACGCTTCTGCAGGGTTTAGCATATCTTTTGGAATATCGACCACAACAGGACCAGGACGCCCTGTTGACGCAATGTAGAATGCTTTTTTAATGATCGCTGGAATGTCTTCAGGCTTGGTCACTAAAAAGCTGTGTTTCACCACCGGACGTGAGATCCCGACCATATCACATTCTTGAAAAGCATCATTACCAATCAAGCTACTCATTACCTGACCGGATAGCACCACCATTGGGATAGAATCCATATAGGCCGTTGCGATACCTGTAATAGCATTGGTTGCGCCAGGGCCTGATGTGACAAGCACAACACCAACTTCACCCGTTGCACGCGCGTAACCATCAGCCATATGCACAGCGGCTTGTTCATGGCGAACAAGGACGTGTTCAATATCGCTTTTCTCATGAAGGGCATCGTAGATATCAAGAACTGAGCCACCAGGGTAGCCGAATATATGCTTAACGCCTTGATCGATCATAGAACGTACGATCATATCAGCGCCGGACAACATCTCCATATTTTGTCTCCAGGTCGATGAAACATAGTTAGGGCTTATTTTTAGCCTAATAAACACATGATCTTGTCATGCTATGTATGCTGCGCTAAGTCATAACAAAACGCAGTTACCTGTAACAACTTTAACGCCTTTGCAGCATTTAGATCCAGTAGCTAAATAGAGTTTACGGTTAAAATCTAACAAATGACTTATTCATAAGTATTTCTACAAACAACCTCTTTGGTTGCCATATCAATAACTAGATTATTAAGCCGATACCAAACATGTCACTAGTGATAATAAAAAAGGAGCCCCAAGAGGCTCCTTAATTTATTAAAAGTAAAACATTAATCGTCTTTATGAGAGGCCTTTTTATGGCTTTCTTCATACATTCGTTCAATTTCTTGATGGTAACGATCTTGGATCACTTTACGACGCAGTTTTTGCGTTGGGGTTAATTCACCATGATCCATCGAGAACGATTTTGGTAACAAGGTAAATTTCTTCACTTGCTCGAAACGGGCTAAGTCTTTTTGTAGCTCTACCACACGCTTTTCAATCAACTCAACAATTTGGCTATGTTTGATCAGCTCTAAACGGTCTTTATATTTGATATTCAATTCACGAGCGTGCTCTTCAAGGGTCTCAAAACACGGAACGATAAGCGCTGATACAAACTTACGGGTATCCGCAATAACAGCAATTTGTTCGATGAAGTGATCTTTACCGATAGCCCCTTCAATCACTTGTGGTGCGATGTATTTACCACCAGAAGTCTTCATCAACTCTTTGATACGATCAGTGATAAACAAATTACCTTGCTCATCAATAAAGCCTGCATCACCCGTTTTCAAAAAACCATCTTCAGTGAAGTTTTTCGCTGTCTCTTCAGGCATGTTGTAGTAACCACGCATCACCATTGGACCACGTACTAAGATCTCGTTTTCTTGACCGATCTTCACTTCAGCACCTGGCATTGGCATACCGATGGAATCAGGGTTATAACAGCTGTCATCCCAACAAGATACGGTTGCTGTGGTTTCAGTCATGCCATAACCCAGCTTCACATTAATACCGATGGCATGAAAGAAACGACCGATACCTGCATCCAGTTTTGCACCACCACATGGCATGAATTTAATGTTACCACCGAGCACTGCCTGCAGTTTTGATAACACCACTTTCTCAGCTAATGCATAAGATTTCTTCAATAACCAAGATGGCTCACGACATTCTTGGCGTGCAACCGACATCTTAGCGCCCATATTAACCGCCCATGTGAAGATCATTTTACGGTGTAATGGTGCACGAGAAACTTTGTCGTGAATACCAGAGTAAATTTTTTCAAATACGCGTGGTACCGCTGACATGTAATGCGGTTTTACTGTTACTAACGCTTCTTTTAACTTGTTTGTATCTGACAGATAACAGTTCACCACACCACGATGGAGCACATAGAACGTCCATGCGCGCTCAAATACGTGTGATAACGGTAAGAAACACAGTGATGTGTCGCCTTCATCTAAAGCTAAACGCTGATCGTGCGCTTCGATTTGTGAAGCAATATTCGCGTAATCTAGCATTACCCCTTTAGGTGTACCAGTTGTACCCGAGGTGTAAATAAGGGTGATCAGATCATCCATTGCTTGTTCAGCTAAACGGGCATCTAGCTCTTGCTGATACTCTACGCTTGCTTGATTAACAAAGTCATTGTAATGACAAGCTAATGGGTGCTTAGGAATAACGACATCATCAGATAAAGCAACAATTCGCTCTAACTGAGGGCATTGTTCTGCAATTTCGACAGCCGCATCCATTTGCGCCTGCTCGCCAACAAATAAAACTTTTACGCTTGCATCTTGCAGAATATAAGCTGCTTGTTGCGGTGTACTTGTTGGGTAAATAGGAACAGTAATACAACGATTGTATAAAGTAGCAAAATCAGCCACAGTCCAACGAGGCATATTATTTGAGAAAATACCTACTTTATCTTGAACTTGTAGACCCTGACGCAATAGCGCTAACGCCAATTGCTGAATTTGTTCACCAAAACAATTCCAACTAATATCTTGCCATTCACCATCAACTTGATGACGTAATGCTGCCTTCTCGCCTAAACGGGCAATTTGGCTACGAATGCGGTGAACAATATGAAAATCGTGTTGTGCCATAAGTACTCTGTTTTTTTAGCTTACACTTGTAAGCTGATTCGAGATATGCAGTCTACAATTCAGCCTATAAAAAGCCAACCATAACGCGCATAAAAATATCTATTCTGATGCCCGAACTTCACTCTACGCCTTATGAATAAAGGCTATCAAACGACTTTTTGAGCAATTGATAAAAGTGTAAGAATCTATAAATAACATGGACGAACAGCGAAACCCCACGCTTACACTTATATACCGAAGTGACTTGAGTATATTAATAATATTATCATTTCACTTCTCGTATTTACTGCTCTTACCACTACTGTTCATAGGGATATAATAAAAAAGGTCAGCAACTAGGCTGACCTCTCTTTCAATGATGCTTATAGATTACTGTGCTAGATCGCCACAGATAGCCATTAATTGATCGCGCATCCAAATGTTACCTTTGTCTTTTTGTGTTGATTCATGCCAACTTAGGTAACCGCTGATCTTGTTGTTCGCAAATGGTAGCTCTAATACCTTTAATTGTAGGTTATCAGCCACAGATTCCGCTAACCAACGAGGTGCTACAGCAATCAGCTCAGATTGACCTACAACGTACATAATATTGCTCAGGCTTGCACCTTGATATGCTTCGTTATAATTCACAGCTTGATTGTAAATATGATCAGCAAAGTTTTTTACTTCTGGTACATTTTTAAGTACCGCATGCATTTCATGGTTAAACTCGGATTCTGAAATAGTATCACCTAAACGCGGGTGCTTATCTGAAGCGATAACCACTAGCTCATCGCTGAACAATTCTGTACTACAAAAACCTTGCTCATCAAAGCGTACATAATCAATAACAAAATCGATTTCCTGATAACGCAATTTTTGTGCTAAATCCGCTTCAAATTCTGCTTCAAGTTGTACACGCAAGTTCGGCGCTTGAGTGCTCATTTCTGTCAGAATTTGTGGTGCAAAACGCATGTCTGAAGGGCTACAAATAGCAAGCTTAAATGAGCGGTTCGATGTCTGAGGACTAAAGATAGAGCACGGCAATTCATTCTTCACTAATTGCAACGCTTGGCGTAATGGACCAAACAATTGTTTTGCTCGTTGAGTAGGTTGAATACCACGGCCATGGCGAATAAAAAGTTCATCATTGAACATAACTTTCAGGCGAGCAACAGCATTACTTACAGCAGGTTGTGACATACCCAAATTATGTGCAGCACGAGTGATATTTTGCTCTTGCATCACGGCATCAAAAACCGTCAATAAGTTAAGATCAACACTACGTAATGTCGATTCCATTGAGTAATTGTCTGCTGGGTAAACTGTAGATGTCTTACGTGTCATGTTATGCCTCTAATTATTAATTTATAGGCATATCCGTTATGCCAGCAGTAACTTAGAAGCCTAACGCTAACTTCTAGTGTTACTCCCCTAAACTCGGGATGAGGCAAGTATTATCCAAACCGATTGATGAGACTAATAATAGAAAATAAGCGATCATGAAGATTGTATGAATTGATAAACATTCAGAAAACAAAACATTAAAAATCAAACAGATAGTTGATACATAAAATAAATAAAAAAAGATATAAATAAAAATTTAGATCGTTTTTTAATATAAAACATCACCACCGATTCAAGAATAATCAGTACTCTAAGGTCATTAATTCACTTCATTAATGGTTTAGTTAACGAAAGGTTCGAGGTGATATATTGGCTTTCTGGATAATGCTCTGACATCACTTCACAAACTAATTCAGGGAATTCAACTTGCGACCAAAGTGTATTTTGCAGCGTTGTTATATCATCCCAATCACCACTAAGTAACCACTTACCAACTTCACTTGCAACATCAGGAATTTTGACTCGTCCTACACTTTCACTATCTAGCCATACTCGCATCGTCGTGACATCTAACGACTGAGTCACATGAGCCAATCCCATCATTGCTAAAGTAGCAACATTACTGCTCTGTTCAAATTGTCCTTGTAGTGGTTTCAACAACAATTTTTTACCCAGTGAAATCGCCTCCGATGGCAGTTCAAACCCACCGTTTGCCACCACGCCTTTGCATTGATGTAAGTGATGATGAAAACCATCACGACTAAGTGGTTTTAACTGTACATTTTGCCACTGAGATTCAATCTCAATATCGGGGTGATAACAGACAAAATTGATCGACTGAAAGTGGGAAAGTAATTCAGTAATTTGAGTTAAGGACTCAAATGGCAAATACACTAAGATGAACGATGCTTGATTGATGCTTGGCTTATCAAAACAAGGAATAATCGGCGGTAATATTGGACAGTTAAAATGATACCAATGTAGTCCAATTTGATACTGAGTTGGAGCAAAATAACGCGTCAATAATCGATCACATAAGCTGTCGTTAACCTTAGGTACATGATGAAGAAATGCCGCTTGGTGGCTAAGCGATAAACTCGGTACTTGCTGTTGCTTGGCTGCCCATGCTGTTACTGGCTCAAAATCATTAAGCACCAAATCATAATCGGATAAATCGAGCGCTTTCACTTCTTGACGAAAATAACCTAACTTCAGATGACGCCACGTTTTCCACTTTTGCACGCAGCCTTGCTCGGTAACAAACGTCAGCCCTTTACCTACCTGAAAATCTCCAAAGCACGCCATATCAAAAAATTTATCGGCGGCTCGACCTGAAAAATAATAATCAACTTGGCAATCTAAGCCTTGAAAGGCCCGTGCCATTTCACGAGCGCGAGAAATATGACCATTGCCAGTACCTTGGATCCCATAAAGTATTTTCATTGTTTATTCCTCACAAGGTAACACTGACTAATTCAAAGCAAACAAGGCCTAATAACGCACCTGCCACAATGTCGCTAAAGTAATGCACTCCCAGCAACACACGAGATAGTCCAATACAGCCAGCCCAACACCAAGCCAATAGGCTAAAAGCAGGAAAAAAACTTGAAATCAACGCCGCCATCATAAAAGCAGCCGCGGTATGACCTGACGGCAAGCTGTAGCGATCGGAAGGTTTAATAAAGGTGGGTAAACTGACTGGGCGATCGCGTTTGAAGCTATTTTTCAACAGCCAGTACAGGGGCAATTCAAGTAAAAACATCAATAAGCCATAGCGAAGAAATGCACTACCTTGTTGATCATCAATCAACCACACCATCAAGCCAATCAAAGCATAAAGGTGGCCATCACCAGTACGAGAGACAATACGGCTGATCTTGGCTACAGAAGGGGTAAAACGATGACAAAGACAAAGCGTTGAAAAGGCATAGTCAAAACGATGAATAGGGCTTAATAACGTCATCTATCAATCTCCTTTTTATAATTATCACTAGCATAAAAAGGAGTTATGACAGCAAAGTTAAGCTTCAAAGGAGACTCAATGACAATCCATTTATCTATTTAAAAGCAAGCAAATGTTAGCTAAATGTAATGAATGAAGATGCTTTAAAATAATATTGATAGCAGCATGCCTTGTGCTCATATCGAGAAACAACACTTTCCTTTAATTTAAAATCAACACTTTAATGGCATATTTGTAAAATAAACGTAATTATTGGTTGACCTTTGACCTGTCTATTTGGTATTCATTTGTTAATTAACTTTATATAAGTGTGTACAAGATGAAAAAGCATTTCTCGTTACTCCTAAGCCTCCTCCTTATCGTGACTTAATCGCGCGGGTTGCTTATGGGTGGGAAATGCCACTGATGAATTTAGAACCCGCGCCACTTGCGCGGGTTTTTTCATATATCGGACTAGCGCAAGTGAATGCGAACTAACCTGTAACGGTAATAGACTAAAAGGAAGTAGCAATGAAAGATCAGGTCATTATTTTCGATACTACGCTACGTGACGGTGAGCAGGCGCTATCAGCAAGCCTAACCGTAAAAGAAAAGCTACAGATCGCATACGCATTAGAACGTCTAGGTGTTGATGTTATTGAGGCGGGTTTCCCTGTTTCATCACCAGGTGATTTTGAGTCAGTGCAGACCATTGCCAAAAATATCAAAAATAGTCGTGTTTGTGCCCTTTCTCGTGCCGTTGCGAAAGATATTGATGTGGCAGCAGAATCTTTAAAAGTCGCAGAAGCTTTTCGTATTCATACTTTTATTTCTACTTCGACCGTTCACGTCCAAGACAAACTGCGTCGCAGCTATGATGACGTGATTGAGATGGGTGTTGCCGCAGTTAAACGTGCTCGCAATTACACTGATGATGTCGAGTTTTCTTGTGAAGATGCAGGTCGCACTCCTATTGATAACCTGTGTCGTATGGTAGAAGCTGCGATCAATGCAGGCGCAAACACCATTAATATTCCAGATACCGTAGGCTACACCCTACCAAGTGAATTTGGTGGCATCATCACTCAGCTATTTAACCGCGTCCCGAATATCGATAAAGCCATCATCTCGGTTCACTGTCATGATGATTTAGGGATGTCTGTTGCTAACTCAATGGCAGCAGTTCAAGCGGGTGCTCGCCAAGTGGAAGGGACGATTAACGGCTTAGGTGAACGTGCAGGTAACTGTTCGCTAGAAGAGATCGCCATGATCATCAAAACCCGTCAAGAGCTACTTGGCGTGACGACCAATATCAAGCACGATGAAATTCACCGCACCAGTAAAATGGTCAGCCAACTATGTAACATGCCTATTCAGGCCAACAAAGCGATTGTCGGTGCTAATGCCTTTAGTCACTCATCAGGTATTCACCAAGATGGCATGCTAAAGAATAAGAACACCTATGAAATCATGACACCAGAGTCTATTGGTCTGAAAAACCAAGCACTCAACCTAACCAGCCGTTCCGGTCGTGCCGCAGTGAAAAGCCATATGGATGCCATGGGTTACACCGAAAACGAATACAACCTAGATAAGTTGTACGCTGATTTCCTAAAACTGGCAGATCGTAAAGGTCAGGTGTTTGATTACGATCTTGAAGCACTGATGCATTTTTCCAACCTGCGTGATGAAGATGACTACTTCAAACTAAATTACCTAAGTGTGCAATCAGGTAGCGTAATGGCAACCACCAGCATCAAGCTGCAATGTGGTGATGAAGAAAAGTGTGAAGCAGCTGTCGGCAATGGTCCGGTTGATGCGCTATACCAATGTATTTACCGTTTAACGGGTTACGACATTGTATTGGATAAGTTTGATCTAACCGCCAAAGGTGAAGGCGAAGATGGCCTAGGTCAGGCCGATATTATCGCTAACTATAAAGGCAGAAAATACCACGGTACGGGTCTCGCAACTGATATTGTTGAAGCCTCTGGTCAAGCCCTACTGCACGTTATTAATAGTATTCACCGTGCCGATCAAATTGAAGAGATCAAACAGCGCTCTGCTCATTGAGCTGATAGCAAACCAAGATAACGAATTTTAATGTTTACATAATTACGGAGAGCAACAAGCCATGGCAGGTTCTTACAAAATTGCAGTTCTACCCGGTGACGGGATTGGCCCTGAAGTGATGCAGCAAGCACATAAAGTGCTAGATGCTGTTGAAGCTAAATTTAATCTTACCTTTGCTCGTACCGAGTATGATGTCGGCGGGATTGCTATCGACAACCACGGTTGCCCACTACCTGATGCAACCCTAAAAGGGTGTGAAGAGGCTGACGCAGTGCTATTTGGCTCTGTCGGTGGTCCTAAATGGGAACATCTTGCGCCCAACGATCAACCAGAGCGTGGTGCTCTACTGCCGCTACGTAAACACTTCCAACTCTTTTGTAATCTTCGCCCAGCCCAAATCCACCGTGGTCTAGAGAAGTTTTCACCACTGCGTGCTGATATTTCTGAGCGTGGCTTTGATATTGCGGTAGTACGTGAACTAACGGGCGGTATCTACTTTGGTCAGCCAAAAGGTCGTGAAGGTGAAGGCGATCAAGAAAAAGCGTTCGATACCGAAGTTTACTACCGTTATGAGATTGAACGTATTGCCAAGATTGCCTTTGAATCAGCACGTCTTCGTAGCAAGAAAGTGTGCTCGATTGATAAAGCGAACGTACTACAAAGCTCAATTCTATGGCGTGAAGTGGTCGAAGAAGTGGCAAAAGACTACCCTGATGTCTGCCTTAGCCACATGTATATTGATAATGCGACGATGCAGCTGATTAAAGATCCTTCGCAGTTTGATGTGATGCTATGTTCAAACATCTTCGGCGACATCATTTCAGATGAATGTGCCATGATCACAGGCTCTATGGGTATGTTGCCATCAGCCAGCCTTAACCAAGATAAGTTTGGCATGTACGAACCTGCGGGCGGCTCTGCGCCTGATATTGCTGGCAAGAATATCGCTAACCCTGTGGCACAGATCCTATCAGCGGCACTGATGCTACGTTACAGTCTTGGTGAAGAAAAAGCCGCACGCACTATTGAGCAAGCAGTATCACAAGCACTGGAAGCCGGTGAACTCACAGCGGATCTTGCCAGTGATAAACCTGCATTAACCACCTCTGAAATGGGCGATAGGATCGCTGCATACATTCAGCAAGCATAAGGGAGCATGAGCAATGTCGAACACTAATAATAGCGCCCCTAAAACGCTTTACGAGAAAGTTTACGATGCCCACGTTGCTGTTGCAGCGCAAGGCGAAAACCCGATCCTGTATATCGATCGCCACTTAGTGCATGAGGTGACATCACCACAAGCCTTTGATGGTCTGCGTGAAAAAGGCCGTAAAGTACGCCAAGTATCAAAAACCTTTGCCACCATGGATCACAATGTCTCTACTCAAACTAAAGACATTAATGCCTCTGGTGAAATGGCACGCATTCAAATGGAAACGTTAGCCAAAAACTGTGAAGAATTTGGTGTCACCCTGTACGATCTAAACCATAAATATCAAGGTATTGTGCACGTTATGGGCCCAGAGCTAGGTATTACGCTACCGGGTATGACCATTGTTTGTGGTGACTCACACACCGCCACGCACGGTGCCTTTGGCGCACTGGCCTTTGGTATTGGTACTTCTGAAGTTGAGCACGTTCTAGCAACTCAGACCCTAAAGCAATCTCGTGCCAAAACCATGAAGATTGAAGTAAAAGGTAAGGTTGCTGAAGGCATTACCGCTAAAGATATCGTCCTTGCGATCATTGGTAAAACCACTGCCGCTGGCGGTACGGGTTATGTGGTGGAGTTCTGTGGTGAAGCCATTACCGATCTGAGTATGGAAGGTCGTATGACCGTCTGTAACATGGCAATTGAACTGGGCGCAAAAGCCGGTTTGATCGCACCAGATCAAACTACCTTTGATTATATTAAAGATCGTGAATTTGCACCAAAAGGCGCTGACTTTGATGCAGCAGTCGAGTACTGGACATCACTGAAATCGGATCCTGATGCTAAGTTTGATGCAGTCGTCACCCTTGATGCGAAAGAGATTAAACCACAAGTGACATGGGGAACTAACCCAGGTCAAGTGATTGCCGTTGACGAGCCAATTCCAGCACCTGAAAGCTTTAGCGATCCAGTAGAAAAAGCATCAGCGGAAAAAGCGTTGGCTTACATGGGGCTAGAAGCAGGTAAAACCCTGTCTGATTTCTCTATTGATAAGGTCTTTATCGGTTCATGTACCAACTCACGTATTGAAGATATGCGTGCAGCAGCAGCGATTGCCAAAGGCCGTAAAGTCGCTCCGAATGTTCAGGCTCTGGTTGTACCGGGTTCAGAGCAAGTTAAAGCACAAGCGGAAAAAGAAGGGCTAGATAAAATCTTCATTGAAGCCGGCTTTGAATGGCGTCTACCTGGGTGCTCAATGTGCTTGGCAATGAATAACGATCGCTTAGGCCCAGGTGAGCGTTGTGCCTCAACCAGTAACCGTAACTTCGAAGGCCGCCAAGGTCGTGATGGACGTACTCACCTAGTAAGTCCTGCGATGGCAGCAGCCGCGGCATGTGCAGGTCACTTTGTCGATATTCGTCAACTAGACGCAGCTTCTGCGTAACAAAAGGATGTGAACATGACTGGTTTTAAACAACACACTGGGCTTGTCGTACCGCTAGATGCTGCCAACGTCGATACCGATGCGATTATTCCAAAACAATTTTTGCAGAAAGTCACCCGTACTGGATTTGGTAAACACCTTTTCCATGACTGGCGTTTCCTTGATGATGCAGGCGAGCAAAACAACCCTGATTTTGTAATGAATGCCCCGCGCTATCAAGGTGCAAGTATTCTGCTTGCCCGTGAAAACTTTGGCTGTGGTTCATCTCGTGAGCACGCACCATGGGCACTGGCTGATTACGGGATCCAAGTAATGATCGCACCAAGCTTTGCCGACATTTTCTACGGTAACTCGATCAACAATCAAATGGTGCCTGTTCGCCTAACCGAACAAGAAGTCGATGAGCTGTTCCAATTTGTTGAAACCAATGAAGGTGCAGAGATCACAGTTGATCTTGAGCAAATGAACGTTACCGCAAACGGCAAAACCTATTCATTCGAAATCGATGAATTCCGTCGCCACTGTTTGCTTAACGGTCTAGACAACATCGGCTTAACGCTACAACACGAAGATAAGATCGCCAGCTTTGAGAGCCAAATCCCTCGCTTCCTTGCTTGATCATTCATCATTTTAAACTTCATAGACGCCCTTGATGGGCGTTTATTTTTTGTCACTAATAACAAAACAAACAATAAAAGCAGGTTTTAGTCACTAAATACTCTATAGTCGTTTAGAAAACCGATTACTTACTATTATCAAGGAATACAACACCTTGATGAGAGAATGTTAATACTGTCATTGCTTTAAATAATATGCGCTTTGTCTACAACAGGTGGTGTATTCAGACGCTATCACTTATTTACTGTTACAGGTACAATGCATTGTTCTCATTGGGGAGCCTGTTGGCTGAGATTGTTAAGCATAACTGCTTTATACAGAACCCATCGAACCTGAACCAGGTAATGCTGGCGTAGGAATTGAGATACTCGACATTTAACTAAATGCTCGAGTCTGCTGCACCGCACGATGCGACAGCTCTCAAACCTGTGCCGCTCTCTCTTTCTATTTTTGTCCATAGGATGTCGGACATACCGGAGCGCATAGTGAAAAAAACAACCACTCTTCTACCACTTATCTCATTGTCACTGATCGCAAGCACTGCTTTTGCTGCCGACAATACTCTCAACGTCTACACCTACAGCTCATTTGCATCTGAATGGGGCCCGGGCCCTGTGATCAAGAAAGCATTTGAAGCACAATGTAATGGCTGTAAGGTGAATTTTGTTTCACTAGAAGATGGCGTCTCTATTTTAAATCGTGTGCGTCTTGAAGGTAAAAACAGCAAAGCCGATATTCTGTTAGGGCTTGATAATAACCTGATGACAGAAGCGAAAAACACTGGATTACTAACAACCTCTAACGTTGATACCAGTAAGCTAGCACTACCCAAAGGCTGGAATGACGATACATTCGTGCCTTATGACTATGGTTATTTTGCCTTTGTCTACGACAGTTCAAAACTACCAAATCCACCAGCAAGTCTTGATGCCTTGATCAAAGATCAAAACATTAGCGTGATCTACCAAGATCCTCGTACCTCAACCCCAGGCCAAGGTCTAATGTTGTGGATCAAGTCAGTATATGGTGATAAAGCACCGGAAATGTGGCAGCAACTAGCAAAACACACCGTCACTGTAACTAAAGGCTGGTCAGAAGCTTATAACATGTTTTTAAAAGGCGAGTCAGATATGGTGTTGTCATACACTACATCACCGGCTTATCACATCATTGCTGAGAACAAGCATCAGTACAAAGCGGCTGATTTTAAAGAAGGCCACTACATGCAAGTAGAAGTCGCAGCGAAGATGAAAAATAGCCCACACCCAAAACTGGCTGATGAGTTCATGCAATTTGTTGTCAGCGGTGCTTTCCAATCACAAATCGCTACCCACAACTGGATGTATCCAGTGACAAAACAAAGCTTACCGAAAGGATTTGATGAGCTAACCGTACCAAGCAAAGCCCTTGAGTTTAGTGCCGATGAAGTGGCAACACACCGCAAAGCTTGGATCCGCGAGTGGCAACAAGCATTGACTCAATAATGGTTTAAGACTTTGAACAAACGCATCACCTTATTGCCCGGTATGATCAGTGCCGGGCTGATCATTTTCATTGTCGTTTCTGCGCTGTATGCCTTAATCAGTGAAGCTGGCGACTGGCAACTTGCAACCTTATGGCATGATCCCTACCTGCGTCATGTAACGGGTTTTAGCTTCTATCAAGCGCTCCTTTCAACGCTACTTAGTATCATTCCAGCGATCCCCATCGCCTATGCCCTTTCTCGTCGTCAATTTATCGGCAAAGCCCTACTCCTTCGCCTCTTTGCGATGACATTGGTCATGCCCGTCTTAGTGGCCGTTTTTGGTTTGCTGTCTATTTATGGCAAAAGCGGCATCATCAGCGACAGTTTGGGAACACTTGGCTTACCACCATTAAATATTTATGGCTTAAGTGGGATCTTACTGGCACATGTATTTTTAAACTTGCCGCTTACGGTACGCTTTTTACTGCAAAGCCTCGATGGTATTCCTGCTGAGCAACATCAACTTGCTGCTCATTTAGGGATCACAGGATGGAGTAAGTTTCGCTTAATTGCATGGCCTCGACTACGCCAGCAGCTACTGCACATTGCCGGCTTAGTCTTCATGCTGTGCTTTACCAGTTTTGCGGTGATCATGTCATTAGGTGGCGGTCCTAAATCCACCACGATTGAACTCGCGATTTATCAAGCGCTGCGTTATGACTTTGATTTATCAACCGGTGCTATTTTGGCGCTATGGCAAATGCTGCTGTGTTGTTCGTTAGTATTGATCACTCAACGCTTTGCTAAACCACTATCAACCCTAAATGGCTCGATCAATAAAACGGTAGTGAACTATCACGATCACTGGCGTGCTAAATGTTGGGATGCCTTTTGGATCATCGTAGCATTACTGTTTGTCGTACCACCGATCATCGCTGTGGTCATTTCGGGTATTAACCGCCAATTGCTCACTATTTTAGAGCAAGAGCAACTCTGGTCCGCTATTTATAACTCGCTGCATATCGCCCTGTTTTCTTGTGTTATCGCTTTCTGTGCTGGGGTGATGATCTTGATCACCAGTCGCAGTTTACGTATAGCCCGTCGCAAGCTTGCCGCCGATGGTATCGAAATGATAGGTACCGTGATTTTAGTGACGCCGGGGCTGGTACTGAGTACCGGGATCTTCTTGTTATTGCGCCAATACACCGATGCTTACAGTGCTGCACTGTGGGTCGTAGTCTGTGTTAATGCCCTAATGGCGCTGCCGTATGTGATAAAAACATTAAGCCAGCCAATGCTGCATCTAGCGCAACAATATAATCCGTTATGTCGCAGTTTAGGTATGACACATCTATCACGATTACGCTTAGTTGAATGGCGTGCATTACGTGCTCCTATCGCTCAGGCTTTAGCGATAAGCTTTGTGTTATCACTAGGGGATTTAGGTGCCATAGCCCTATTTGGCAGCCAAGATTTTCAAACCTTGCCACTGTATTTATTTGAGTTAATGGGCAGTTATCGAATGGATGCTGCAGCCGTTGCAGCACTCGCTCTGCTGTTACTCAGCTTAGGTTTATTTAGTGTTGTCGAGTTTTTGGTTGTGACTCGCCATCGCCAAGGAGTTCATCATGCTAAACATTAATCAACTCAACTATACCTATTTGCCTCAACATAAAAATGAGGTTGCTATGGCGTTGAGCTTTGATGTTCAACTTGAGCAAGGTGACATCGCCGCCCTTATTGGCCCGAGCGGTGCGGGTAAAAGTACTCTATTGGCGCTTATTGCAGGCTTCCTCGTACCTGATAGCGGTGATATTACGATAAATGGTACATCTATCTGCCAGCTAGAGCCTGCACAGCGTCCGCTATCTATGCTATTTCAAGAGTACAATTTATTTCCCCACCTCAGTGTGTTTGAAAATATTGCATTGGGGATCAACCCTAAGCTTAAACTTACGACAGAGCAAAAAAAGCGGGTGATTGAGTGCGCCAAACAAGTAGGAATTGAGAGTTATCTTGAGCGTTTGCCAGAGCAGCTTTCTGGTGGTCAACGTCAACGGGTTGCGCTCGCACGTTGTTTACTTCGTGATCGTCCATTGCTGCTACTTGACGAACCATTCTCTGCGTTAGATCCCGCTCTTCGTGCTGAAATGCTGACGTTAGTGCAACAACTGGCGAAAGAGAAAAACATCACGGTATTAATGATCACCCACAGCCCTGATGACGCCAGAAAAATCGCCGATAAATGTATTTTTATTGATGATGGCAAAATTAAAACGGCAGGTGTAACGCAAACAATCCTTGATAATCCAAGCTTACCAGAGCTGAAAAAATACCTCGGATTAACGCCCACTGTGATTTGATTTATCGCTATCTACATTCAATTAACAACAAAAAAGCGAGCACCTAATATGCTCGCTTTTCATATCTATTAAGTAATGTTAATTAGAGATTTTCTTCAGCAAATTCTGCAAGGCGACTTCGCACCACACCATTGAGGTAAATGTTGGCGCTGCCTTCAAAGTTTTTAAAGCGCTCAACAATGTAAGTGAGTCCTGATGTCACAGGCGATAAGTAATTCGAGTCAATCTGGGCTAAGTTACCCGAACACACAATTTTAGTGCCTTCACCACAACGGGTGATGATGGTTTTGATTTGAGAAGCGGTTAAGTTTTGGCACTCATCCAGTAATACAAACGCATTTTGGATCGAGCGTCCACGCATAAAGTTAATCGATTTAAATTGAATATTCGCTTTATCAAAAATGTACTTCATTGAGCCATCAGTACATACATCATGCTTATGAAGTGCTTCCATTGTATCGGTAACGGCAGCAAGCCAAGGCATCATTTTCTCTTCTTCTGTGCCCGGTAAGAAGCCGATAGATTCTGCAATTTCAGGCGTATTACGGGTGACAATGATCTTGTCATACATCCCTTTTTCAATCACCTGTTCAAGTGCTGCAGCCATCGCTAAGATGGTTTTACCACAGCCCGCTGGGCCCGTTAAGATCACCAGATCAATGTTTGGATCGAGCATGGCATCGAGTGCCATTCCTTGATAAATGTTTTTCGGGGTAACCCCCCACGCTTGTCGATGCATTAACCGCTCTTGGCTAATGTCTTTGATTGTTACTGTTTCTTCATCAATACGCTGAATTCGCGCAGCAAAATCACTGCCTTCATCAACAAGGTATTGGTTTATATAAGGAGTTTCAAAAAGTGATTTAGGGAGTGTGTGCAGTGTCGCTCGGCCTTTATTTTCAGATTGGCACTCAGCAACGTTATTCCAAAAGTCACCACTGTAACGATGAAAACCTTTACTTAATAAGGCAACATCATCGATAAGTTGGTCGGTACGATAATCGTCAACATGTAATACACCTGCACCTTTAGCGCGCAATCGCATATTAATGTCTTTAGTTACTAATACCACTGGTCGTGGCGCATGTTTTTGTTGCAGAAATAGAACACTATTAAGGATTCGGTTATCACCTGCTTTATCACTAAAAGCATGAACCGTTTCTTTTACTTCATAATCGGCAAAAATAGAGATTGTGCCGCTATGTGCGACCGTGTCATTGAAAGGAATACCTGCTGATATTTGCTCAGGTGGCGCATCGTGAAAAATATCTTCTAACGCACGTATGGCGACTCGTGCATCACGAGAAACATCACGTTTACTGTCTTTAATTCTGTCCAATTCTTCCAGTACCGTCATGGGAATAACCACGTCGTGTTCCTGAAATGAAAAGAACGCCAGAGGCTCGTGGAGCAGAATATTTGTATCTAGTACAAACAGTTTCCGTGCGGCGTCGTCCATAGGCACCTCCTTGGTTGTCTGGACAGCGATAATTTAGCTATCACTCTTTTAGCTTACGTCATAATTTACAATCCGGTTTAATTCTGACGTATTTCTTATTAAGCCCTCTCTAAATGAAAGTTTTATGATGATTTTACTGTGACGTATTTTCATCACTTTCACCGTGACCTTAATCACATCATGCAGTAACATTACTCCCCTTTTTTGAGCTATGCACAAATTTCAAATTCTAGCGTACACTTATCTTCAGTGTCGCTTATTAATAAACTGCATAGCTTAATGCACTCTCTTTGATATCAAATAATTAGAAGGTTTCTACCACTATGCCATTTGCTTTGGGTCAACGTTGGATCAGTGATACAGAAAGTGATTTAGGTCTAGGTACCGTTGTCGCTCTTGAACCAAGAACGGTTACCTTGATGTTCCCCGCATCAGATGAAAACCGCCTATATGCACGTAATGATGCCCCTGTTACCCGTGTCATGTTTAATATTGGTGATGTGATTGAAAGCCATGAAGGTTGGTCACTAAAGGTAGAAGCGATCAACGAAGACAATGGTGTGATCACCTACATCGGTACTCGCACTGATACCGAAGAAGAAAATGTCGCGCTACGCGAAGTTTTCTTAAGCCACCAAATCCGTTTCAACAAGCCACAAGATAAGCTATTTGCAGGTCAAATCGATCGCATGGATCGCTTTGCATTGCGTTACCGTGCGCTAAAAAACCAGTACGAGCAGCTTAAGAGTCCATTACGTGGTTTATGTGGTATGCGCGCAGGCTTGATCCCCCATCAGCTATATATTGCCCATGAAGTAGGTCGTCGTTACGCACCACGTGTTTTACTTGCCGATGAAGTTGGTTTAGGTAAAACAATTGAAGCAGGCATGATCATCCACCAGCAAGTGCTATCAGGCCGTGCTGAACGTATTCTGATCGTAGTTCCTGAAACCCTACAACACCAATGGCTAGTTGAAATGATGCGTCGTTTCAATCTGCACTTCTCTATCTTTGATGAAGAGCGTTGTGTTGAAGCCTTTGCTGATGCGGCCAACCCTTTTGATACCGCGCAATATGTACTGTGTTCTTTAGACTTTTTACGTAAAAGCCGTCGTCGCTTTGAACAAGCACTAGATGCTGATTGGGATCTACTTGTTGTCGATGAAGCGCACCACCTTGAGTGGAGCGAAGATAAGCCAAGTCGCCAATACCAAGTGATTGAAGCACTCGCTGAAAAAACACCGAGTGTACTGCTACTAACCGCAACACCTGAGCAATTAGGTCGCGAAAGTCACTTCGCACGTCTACGTATTCTCGATCCTGATCGTTTCTACGATTACGAAGCGTTTGTTGAAGAAGAGCGTCAATATGAGCCTGTTGCTGATGCTGTAACTCAACTACTTTCTGGTGAGAAACTCAATAACGACGCGAAAAACACTTTAACAGAGCTGTTATCTGAGCAAGATATCGAGCCAATGTTGCGTGTTATCGAAGATTCAACGCAAGACGATCCTGAAGCTTTAACAGCACGTCATGAGTTGATCAACAACCTGATGGATCGTCATGGTACGGGTCGCGTATTGTTCCGTAATACCCGCTCTGCAATTACAGGTTTCCCTCAACGCCACCTAAACATGTATCCGCTAGCAATGCCGAGCCAATACACTACTGCAATGCGTGTAGCTGCAATGATGGGCGGCAAAATGGGTGTCAACGAGAAGGCAATCAAGCTGCTTTACCCTGAAGATATCTACCAAGAATTTGAAGGTGAATCTGCCACTTGGTGGAACTTCGATCCTCGTGTGAACTGGCTACTAGATATGCTAAAAGCCAACCGTAACGAGAAGGTATTGGTGATCTGCTCTCGTGCACAAACAGCGCTTACGCTTGAACAAGCACTACGTGAACGTGAAGGTATTCGTGCCACTGTGTTCCACGAAGGTATGTCGATCATCGAGCGTGATAAAGCCGCCGCTTACTTTGCTCAAGAAGAAGATGGCGCACAAGTGTTACTATGTTCCGAAATTGGTTCAGAAGGTCGTAACTTCCAGTTTGCTAACCAATTAGTGATGTTTGATCTACCAAGCAACCCAGATCTACTAGAGCAGCGTATTGGTCGTTTGGATCGTATTGGTCAAAAACGTGAAATTGAAATTCATGTTCCTTACCTAGAAGGGACTTCTCAAGCACTATTGGCACGTTGGTTCAACGAAGGTTTAAATGCCTTTGAAGAAACTTGCCCGACAGGTCGTGCGGTTTATGAAGAAGTCTGTGAAGATCTCATCACCTTACTTGCTAGCGATAAACATGATGTTGAAACGCTAGAGTCTGTAATTCAACGCAGTGCTGAAATGCACAGTGAGCTAAAAGCAAAGCTTGAGCAAGGTCGTGATCGCCTATTAGAAATTCACTCTAACGGTGGCGAAGATGCACAAAAACTGGTTGAAGAAATTGGCTCAAAAGATGGCGATACTAACCTGGTGACTTTCGCACTTGGCTTATTCGATACCATTGGTTTGAACCAAGATGACAAAGGCGAAAATGCGATTGTTGTAACGCCTTCAGAGCACATGATGGTGGCAAGCTACCCTGGCTTACCTTACGACGGTTGTACCATCACATTTGATCGTGATACGGCACTATCTCGTGAAGATATGCACTTTATCAGTTGGGAGCACCCAATGATCCAGGGTGGTATCGAGTTACTACTCAGCGAAGGTGTCGGTACAACAGCGGTTTCTCTGCTTAAGAACAAAGCACTACCCGTTGGTACACTGCTACTTGAGCTGATCTACGTGGTAGACGCACAAGCACCAAAACAATCAGGTATTAGTCGTTTCTTACCAAAGACACCGATCCGCATTCTGCTTGATGGTAAAGGCAATAACCTATCGGCTAACGTTGAGTTTGAGGGCTTTAACCGCCAGCTAAGCCCTGTTAATCGCCACTTAGGCAGCAAACTGGTTAACTCAGTACAAAAAGACATTCATACCTTAATTGAGTTTGCTGAGCGTGAGATCAGTAAAGAGTTAGATGTTGTTCGCAGCCAAGCACAAGCGGAAATGGAAGCGACGCTACGCGCTGAGTTTGATCGTCTACAAGCGTTAAAAGCGGTGAACCCGAATATTCGTGATGACGAATTAGAGTTAATCGAAAGCCAAATTAATGAGCTAACAGGCTACATTGAGAAAGCTCAGATCCAATTAGATTCACTACGATTAATTGTTGTGAGCCATAACTAAGCCACAATAGATTGATAACAATGAAAAGCCGTGAGTATTTAAACCAATACTCGCGGCTTTTTTCTTAAGTCCCTTCGCCAAACATACCAATTTGCTACTATTCATATTAGTATTCAGCCCGTTTTTTTCACCTTAACCCTGCGAGCGCATCATGAAACCATTGCCAGTGCTGAACTACAATCCACCAACAGATCCATGGTTGGATACCCTTTTTCTTGATAGCGACATTATTGCGGTTAATAAGCCTTCCGGCATACTGTCAAATCCAGGGCGTGCGCCTGAGCATCATGACAGTATCTTTGCTCGAGTTCTAGCAGAGCACCCAGAATCTCAAATCGTCCATCGTTTAGACATGGGCACTTCAGGTCTCATTGTGCTGGCACTTAATAAAAACTCTGAGCGTCATTTAAAAGCACAGTTTCGTGAACGTGAAACACAAAAAGTTTACTACGCCCGCGTATGGGGACATATCGCGCAAGATACTGGCACCGTTGATCTGCCACTGATCTGCGATTGGCCTAATCGTCCTCGTCAAAAAGTGTGCTTTGATGATGGTAAACCGTCAGTGACCCATTACGAAGTGGTTAGCCGAGATGAGAAAACCACTTTAGTTCGCCTGCTTCCAGTAACGGGTCGCTCTCACCAGCTACGCGTACACATGCAAGCATTAGGTCATCCGATTTTAGGCGATCAATTCTATGCAACCGATAAAGCGCTTGAGGCTTCTCCTCGTCTATTGCTCCATGCTGCAGAGCTAACATTTACTCATCCCGGAACAGATGAGCCAATGCATTTATTCGCACCTTGTGAGTTCTACCCTGATGCGCCTACACAAACGATTTTTAATAAAAAGTCGTAACGGCAATCACAAAATAGCAATCAAAGAGATGATTAGATTGTAAGTACAAACAATGCTAGCTTAGTTGCTAGCATTTTTATTTCAGCGGAACGTGACGTTCCATGGAGCTTACAGTGGAACATATCGTCTTTTTAGATCGCGCAACCATTCCAAGCCATATCACTATCCCTCGTCCACGCATTCCTCATCAATGGACGCAATACCAGCGCACCAAGCCCGATCAAGTGATTGAACGCTTACAAGATGCCACCATCGTTATTAGCAATAAAGTCTTACTCACTGCCGATATTTTATCTCAGTTACCAAAGCTAAAATTTATCGCCATTGGCGCAACGGGAACCAATAATGTCGATATTGATTATTGTCATCAACATCACCTTCCTGTCGCGAATATTCGTGGTTATGCGACACGCTCAGTCCCTGAACATGTGATTGCAATGATATTTGCTTTAAAACGTAACATTGTTGGTTATCAGCAAGATATCATCGCTGGCGAGTGGCAAAAACAGCAACAATTTTGTTTTTTCACTCACCCAATTAGTGATATTGCAGGATCAACCTTGGGTATTGTAGGTAAAGGAAGTTTAGGGCAAGCGACAGCAAACTTAGCTAAAGCGCTGGGGATGAAGGTGTTATTTGCTGAGCATAAAGGGGCAAGTGTATGTCGTGATGGCTACAGCCCTTTTAATGACGTATTACAGCAAGCCGATGTACTGAGTTTGCATTGCCCACTGACACCAGATACCCAAAACTTAATCGCTAAAGCCGAGCTTTTGCAAATGAAGCCGAATGCAATTTTAATTAACACAGGGCGTGGCAGCTTAGTCAATGAACAAGACTTAGTCGATGCATTGTTACATCAATATATTGCAGGCGCTGGTTGTGACGTGTTTACTACAGAGCCACCTACTGATGATAATCCCTTATTACAGCATGCCCATTTACCGAACTTATTACTCACTCCACATGTCGCTTGGGGCTCAGATTCAGCCATAACAACCTTAGTTGAACAGCTGATTGAAAATATTGAATGTTTTTATAATGGCAAACCGCAGAATCTCGTTTAAATATCAGCCCAATAAAAAAAGCGAGCTCAAGGCTCGCTTCTATTATTTATTCCATGCAGGCTGTTGATTACTTAAATCCTTTCTCTTTTCGGATCAAATCATAAGCCGCTTGTAACTCTTGGGTTTTCTGCTTGGCAATTTCCATCATCTCTGGTGGTAAGCCTTTCGCAGCCAGTTTATCTGGGTGATGTTCATTCATTTGCTTACGATAAGCACGCTTTACATCTTGTGCTGAAGCATTTTCATCAACGCCTAATAGATTAAATGCATCTGCTAATTGATCACGACTTGGTGGCGCTTGGTAACTACCACCTTGCTGTTGATACTGCTGATGGAAGCCACCCTGTTGGAAACGAAATGCCGCTTCTTGCATACGTAAACGTTGCTCAAGTTGTGCTTCTGAGAAACCAAGGTAGCGCGCAATAATGTGCAATAATTGACGCTCTTTCGGGTGAATCGAGCCATCAGCAAATGCCGCTTGAATTTGTAGCTCTAAGAAAAACTGTAATAGATCAGCACGACCTGCACGGCTACGCACGCGATTAAGTGTTTCTTCTAGTGGGAAGTTATCTTCTTTCCCTTCACGAAATGCATTTTGAGCTTGAAGGCGAGACTCTCCTTGTAAGCCCATACGATCCATGATCGCACTTGCAACACGGATTTCTTCTTTTGTTACACGCCCTTTAGCTTTTGCGACATGTCCCATAACTGCGAAGCAAGCATGAAAAAAGGCAGCTTGCTGCTCTGCACTGCTAGCTCGGTTTTGTCCAAATCCAGCAAAACCGCCATTCATCTGACGGGCGTACGCCTTATCAAACTGATGACCAATAAATAAGCCAATCAACAATCCAGGCAATTTACCAATGGAGAGGCCAAGTAACGCACCAATAATTTTTCCCCATATACCTGTCTTCTGCATTCTATACTCTCTGGTAATTTGTTAAATTTTTTCAAGGTTTACCCAACAGCATGCGCTGAAAAGATGCTGTCTGGTCGAATTTGCATTATGATAGCTGTCATTTATCGGGAATGCTTGTAAAAAGCGCAATTATTCGCCTTGCTCTCAAACTGATACAGGAATGTTGAATCTGATGTCACTTACCTCTCACAGCTTACTTGCCACCATGATTGGCCTTGCCATATATGGTCCGGCGATGGCAGAAGATGCCACTTCTTTACATAAAGATATCAACAATAAACATGCTGTAGCAGAAGATCAAAGCACAAATGAAGCAATCGCTAATGATCCTTTAGCTATGGTACGTGGTGTTTGTATCGCGCCAAAAGATCGCAAAGAAGATACCAATAACTTACCAATACACATTGAAGCAGACAGTGCAAAAGCTCAGAACGAGCATCAAGCTGTTTACACTGGTGATGTAATTGTTCAGCAAGGTACCCGTACTATTGCAGCAGATAAGGTAACACTAAAACAACCAGAAAATATTGTTACCGCCAAGGGCAACGTTTTCTACCACGATGGTGGTATTGAAATGGAAGCCAAACAGTTACAAAGTGATCTTGATACCAAAGATTCACAAATGGATGATGCCGTCTACCGTATGACCTGTCAGGCAGGTCGTGGTGAAGCAGAGCAAATCGACAAGCGTAATGTTGATGGTACCCAATTCTACAAAATGAAAGACGGTACCTACACCACCTGTCCTGAAGGCGATAAAAGCTGGCGCTTTGCGGCAGGATCGCTAGAGCGTGATGGTGAATCGCCTTTTGCCGATCTCTACAACGCGCGCTTTGAAGTGCTTGATGTGCCTGTATTCTATTTACCTTGGTTACGTGTACCCGTAACAGATGAACGTATGACAGGTTTCCTATACCCAACGTTAACCTATGGTTCACGAAACGGTATGGAGTATGAAGCGCCATTCTACTGGAATATCGCACCGAACTACGATTTAACGCTAACGCCTAAATACATGAACCACCGTGGTCTACAAACGACGGCGAAGTTCCGCTACCTAACTGATTTCGGTGAAGGTCAGTTAATTGGCGAATACATGGGGCGAGATAAGAAGACTGATTACGATAAACGTTGGGGTTTCCAATGGAAGCATAACGGGATCATTGATCAAAACTGGTTAGTTAATATTGACTATAGCAAGGTCAGTGATTATGAATACTTTGACAGCGGCTTAGATTCCAGCATTGGTGAGCGTGAAGATAACAACCTGCTACAGACAGCAGAAGTGTCTTACCGTAATGCCAACTGGGATACCATGCTAATGGTGCGTGACTTCCAGCCTCTAACAATGGATGGACAAGGTACTCAATACCGCTTAATGCCTCAGCTATCATCCACTTACTATCGTAATAATTTAGGCTACGGACTCGATTTCAAGATGCCTATGAGCATCAGTAAGTTCGATAACGATGCTAAAAATAAGCCAACAGCAGATCGCATAACGTTAGAACCGACGTTAACCCTGCCTTATGCAACACCTTGGTGGTCAGTAACCACACAAGCAAAAGTTAACTACGCCCATTACAATCAAGACAAGAAAGAATCAGGGTTAACCACTCTAAAAGATAATGTTGATCGTGTTGTTCCTGAGTTTCGAGTTAACAGCAGCCTCTACTTTGAACGCGATACCTCTATCTTAGGCAGTCACTATACCCAAAGTTTAGAACCGCAGATTCAATACCTATACATTAAAGATGTCGATCAAAAAGGGATTTATAACCCATTTGATTACGTTGGTGGTGGTTATGATTCAACTCGCTTACAACAAGACTACTATGGCTTATTTAGCGATCGTACCTATAGCGGTAGTGACTACATCGCCCCTGCGAACCAATTCACAATTGGTGCATCAACCCGTTACTTTGACGAAGATTTTAAGGAACGATTTAGCTTATCTGTAGGTCAAATCTTCTATATTGATAAACCAGTAAACCAAGGTACGGATAACAAAGAAGCAAAAAGTTATTCGGCAACCGCGCTTGAAACAGAATTTAACCTTGATGATAACTTGTTCCTAAAGAGCTCAATGCAATATGACTCAAGTGAGAATGAAATTCAGCAAGGTAGTACCACCGTTGAATACCGTAATGGTGGTGTCTTTGTTCAACCAAGCTACCGTTACGTATCTAGTGATTACTTAACCAAATACGTAAATAACCCGAACCCAATTATTCCAGGAACCAAAGATAAGCGTGATGGTATTTCACAATTAGGTTTATCCGTCGGCTTCCCTGTGAGTGATAACATTGATGTCAAAGCGGACTATTTCCAAGACATGAATGTAAATAAAATGCTGGAAAGTAAAGTTGGCTTCACTTACCGCTCAGCGTGTTGGATGATTGGTCTTAGCTACAATCGATATGCAAAAGATCCACTGTCACAAGACTTTACTGAATACGATAGCAACGTAAGCTTCTCGTTCAGCTTACTGGGTTTACAAGGTGCTGGGCCGTCATTTGGTCAATCATCGGATGATGGCGGTAATATTTTGTCTTACGGCGATCCGTTCACTCTTAATAATTAATGTTTAGGCGGTACTTATACCGCCTCATAACCTGATGGAATATAAATGAAAAAGTGGAAGTATTCTGTACTTAGTCTAATGATGATGGGCATGTCAGCAACCAGCATGGCGGCACCTCAAGAGCTAGATCAAGTTGTCATGACTGTTAACGATGGAGTGATCCTACAAAGCGACGTTAACGCAATGCTTAAAACCGTTCATCTAAACGCTGCTGAAGAACACCAACAGTTGCCACCTAATGACATTTTGCGTCAGCAAGTGATGGATAAACTGATCATGGAAAACTTGCAGATCCAGCAAGCAAAACAGCTTGGGATCCGTATTGATGATAGCCAATTAGATCAAGCGATTGCCGATGTTGCTAAACAACGTGGTATGACAGTCGATCAACTTCGCCAAACATTAGCAAAGGCTGGGATCTCTTACCCAATGTTCCGTGAGCAAATGCGAAACGATATGCTTGCATCAGAAGCACGTACCATCATTGTGCGTAAGCGTGTAAATATTCTGCCGCAAGAAGTGGATGCACTAGCGAAACAAATGGCTAAGCAAACACAGCAAAACGTGCAATACAACATCAGCCAAATCCAAATTCGTGTTGATGAAGATGCCGACAAAGCAGCGCGTGATAAAGCGAAACAAGAAGCAGAAGACATTGTTACTCAGCTTAAAAAAGGGGCTGATTTCTCGCAACTGGCTTACCGCTACTCAAAAGGTCCTAAAGCCTTAAAAGGTGGAGAATGGGGGTGGATGAGCAAAGAAGAAATGCCAACCATTTTTGCCGATCAAATCCAAAATAATGGAAAAAATGCGATCATTGGTCCATTCCGCAGTGGTGTGGGTTACCACATCCTAAAGATCAACGACGTAAAAGGCATGCCTAGTGTCTCTGTGGTTGAAGTGAAAGCTCGTCACATTTTGATCAAACCATCAGTGATCCTAAGCGATGCAGCAGCGAAAAAAGAGCTTGAGCAAATTCGCCAGCGTATCATTAGTGGTAAACAAAGCTTTGCAGCAGCAGCGAAAGCTTACAGCCAAGATCCAGGTTCAGCAGCTAATGGCGGTGAACTAGGTTGGCAAGTGCCAGATATGTATGCACCAGCATTTAAAGACAAAGTAGAAACGCTACCTGTTGATAAAATCAGCGAACCGTTTAAATCAGCGTTTGGTTGGCACATTGTAGAAGTAGAAGGTCGCCGTAAAGTCGATCGTACTGATGCTGCAATGAAAAACCGCGCAGCCCAAATTCTCTTTAACCGTAAGTTCAATGAAGAAGCGCAAACCTGGCTACAAGATCTGCGTGCAGGTGCTTACATTGAACAAATGAATAAGGTAAATAATGACTAACACAAGTACAGTGACTAACACGCAACGGATTGCAATTACCCCTGGTGAGCCTGCTGGAATAGGCCCTGATTTAGTCATTGCCTTGTGTCAGCAAGATTGGCCGCATCAACTTGTTATTTGTGCTGACGCACAGGTTATGGTAGAACGTGCGGCTAAATTAGGTTTACCACTAACCGTTTTACCCTATCAGCCAGAACTTGCAGCAAAACCGCATCAAGCTGGAACTATCACCGTGGCGCAAATTGATAGTGCCGTTGATGTTATTCCAGGCTTGTTGGACGAACGAAACGGCATGTATGTGCTATCGACGCTACAACGCGCAGCTGAAGGATGTATAAATGGCGAGTTCGCTGCGCTCGTAACAGGCCCTGTACATAAAGGGGTTATTAACCGAGCGGGCGTCTCATTTAGTGGTCATACCGAGTTTTTTGCACAACAATCAGAAACCGCACAGGTTGTGATGATGCTTGCTACCGAGGGATTACGAGTTGCACTAGTGACTACTCACATTCCTCTTGGCTGTGTATCTAAAGCCATTACTGAAGCAAGATTAAAGCAAGTAATTCGAATCTTACATGCTGATCTGGTGAGTAAATTCGGTATTCCATCGCCGAAAATTTACGTGTGCGGTTTAAATCCTCATGCTGGTGAGGACGGGTGTTTAGGACGCGAAGAAATTGAAGTAATTTCTCCAACTCTTGAACAACTGCGCCAGCAAGAGAATATGGATCTTATCGGCCCATTACCGGCTGATACTATTTTCCAACAAAAATATTTAACTGATGCCGATACGGTATTAGCAATGTATCACGATCAAGGGCTACCGGTGCTGAAATACAAAGGCTTCGGTAAATCCGTTAACATTACGTTAGGACTGCCCTTTATCCGAACTTCAGTAGATCATGGTACCGCACTGGAACTCGCAGGTACCGGACAGGCAGATACAGGTAGCCTTTGGACAGCGCTATCTCACGCCCTCGAATTGGTAGATAAACAAGCATGAGCAGCGATCAAGTCCATCTAGGTCACCGCGCCCGTAAGCGCTTTGGCCAGAACTTTTTGAACGATCCGTACATCATTGATGGCATTGTGTCAGCAATTAACCCGAAACCAGGTCAGAACTTAGTTGAGATCGGCCCTGGTCTAGGTGCAATCACAGAGCAAGTCGGTAAACTAGTTGATAAATTTACTGTTATCGAACTTGACCGTGATCTTGCAGAGCGCCTTGAGAATCACCCAGATCTAGCTTCAAAGCTAACGATCCACCAAGGTGATGCGATGCGCTTTGACTTTACGCAACTTATTAAAGAAAACAATAAGCTACGTATTTTTGGTAACTTGCCATACAACATCTCAACCCCTTTAATGTTCCACATTTTTGAATTCCACAAAGATGTGCAAGACATGCACTTCATGCTACAGAAAGAAGTGGTTAATCGTCTTGCGGCAGGCCCAGGTAGCAAAGCATATGGTCGTCTAACGGTCATGGCACAATACTACTGTCGTGTAATGCCAGTACTGGAAGTACCGCCTGAGTCTTTCGTACCAGCACCAAAAGTAGATTCAGCAGTAGTACGTCTAACTCCTTACGAAACACTGCCATACCCATGTACTAACCTAAAATGGTTAGATCGCGTATGTCGTGAAGGCTTTAACCAGCGTCGTAAAACTATCCGTAACTGTTACAAAGCACTATTTACTGCTGAACAGTTAGAAGCGCTAGGTATTAACCCATCTCACCGCCCTGAAAACATCACTGTTGAACAGTTTGTTGCGATGGCTAACTGGTTAGATGCCAATTACCAAAAAGATGAGAACGCCTAAATTTATTTGAAGTGCGTTACACGAAAACCCCGAGAGCCTCACGGTTATCGGGGTTTTTCTTTCTTTGTGTTTGAATAAAGCTAGAATGAAAGAAGATCATAAGCAAAAGGATGTTGTCTGTGAGTATTACTTCTCCCCCAACAATCAAATGTTATGTTGTTACCCATTATCTCGCCGATCAATCTGAGCCTGATGAAAACCGTTACGTTTTTTCCTATACCATCACCATTCATAATCTTGGTCGAGGTCAAGCCCAGCTACTTAAACGCCACTGGTTGATCACCGATGCCAATGGCAAAAAGTTAGTCATCGATGGCGAAGGTGTCGTCGGCAAACAACCTGTGATTGAAGCAAGTGATGACTATACCTACACCAGTGGTACAATTATCGATACCCCGATCGGTGTGATGCAAGGCCATTACATTATGGAAGACGGGAACGGTAACAGCTTTAAAGTGGACATCGCTCCATTTCGTTTGGCGATGCCCAATATAATCCACTAGCTGTATCACTCACTTTCCTCAATACGAGAGCACTATGGCAACCTACCTTGTTGGTGATATTCAGGGCTGCTTACCTGATCTAAAAAAGCTCCTTTCTCAAGCAAACTTCAATCCAGAATACGATCAACTATGGCTTGCTGGCGATCTGGTGGCTCGTGGTCCAGAGTCATTGGAAACCCTACGCTTTGTAAAATCATTAGGTGATAGCGCCCAAGTAATTTTAGGTAATCACGATTTACATTTACTTGCAGCGGCAAACGGATTAGCACGTTTGAAGCCTAGTGATAAAACCCAAGCGATTTTAGAAGCGCCTGACTGCAATGAATTATTAGATTGGTTGCGCCACCAGCCACTATTAGCAGAGCACCCTGACTTTCCTCTTGTGATGGTACACGCAGGCATTAGCCCACAATGGTCACTGGCAACAGCACGTCAACAAGCCCGCCATGTCGAGGCCCTGCTACAATCCGATCGCTATGTATGGCTGTTAGAAAACATGTATGGCGATGGGCCTGATTTTTGGCAAAAAGATCTGAGTGAATTAGAGCAACTTCGCTATACCATCAATAGCTTTACCCGTATGCGCTTTTGCGAACCAGATGGGCGTTTAGATATGCATTGTAAAGTGGAGCCGGGAAATCCAGACGTCGGCAGTTTAATCCCATGGTTTGAAGTAAAACGTGCAGAGCCGATTGAGAAAACCATTATCTTCGGTCATTGGGCGGCACTAATGGGACATACCGATGAGCACTGTATCGGGCTTGATACCGGCTGTGTATGGGGTAATAGTTTAACCATGCTGCGCTGGGAAGATGGCAAACGCTTTGTTACTGAGTGTCCAATCTATTAACTTGCGTAGTGTTAGAAAATAGAATAATGCCCACCATTTTGTGGGCATTATTTACATTTAATTAATCACGTTCAAGCACAGTAAAGTCCATCGCATACGCATTTTTTTCATCAGCAGCGTAATGCTCTGTACTCACTTGATGCCAACCATTACCCCACTCAGGAAAACGTGTATCACCATCAAGATCAGCATCAATAAACGTCAAATACAGACAATCAGCTTGCGCTAAACAAGCTTGGTAAATACTGCCACCACCGATGATCATCAGCTCTTCAACATCGCCAGCTGCTTGCTTTGCAGCATTAATATCACCAACCACCGTGATCCCTTCAGCATGAAAGTCAGGATTTCGGCTGATCACAATATTATGGCGACCTGGTAGTGGACGACCTATCGATTCAAACGTCTTACGTCCCATCACCACAGGCTTCCCTAAAGTACATTGCTTAAACCAAGCAAAATCAGCAGGCAAATGCCATGGCATCGCATTTTCTTTTCCAATTACTCGATCATGTGCCATTGCAGCGATCATACTGATCTTCATCTTTAGGGATCTCCTTTTAAATTCGTGAAGCTAGGTTATACCACAGGACGACGGCGATAGAACAATAATCCCGGCATGGCTAAGCCAATTGCTAAGGCGGCAATGATAAAGATCGCTTTTAACACATTCTCAATCATCACCCCCCATAGCTCCATCGAAAAACCACGATGGTTGATCTCCACTATTGCAATCATTGCCTTGTAAGCAAACACACCAGGCACCATAGGGATCATCGCCGCGACCGTAAACACTTTCGGGTGAGCTAAAAAGCGGTGTGACCAGTGCACACCGATCATTCCCACCACCGTGGCAGCGGCAAGTGTTGCCCACTCAATCGGCATCCCCCAATGCATTAAAAGAAAGCGAGTCCCATGTCCTAATCCGCCACCGATGGCACAGTACTTCAGTGCTTTTGGCGGTACGTTAAACACTAATGCAAAACCAACCGCAGGGATCATCGCAAAAAACATATCATTGCCAAGTGCGATCAGAAGCTCCAACAACGCATTCATAACAACCACCCCCACACATTCAGCACGTTCATTGCTGCAACAATGCCAATGCAAGTAGCTAACGTCAGTAAGCTCGCCATTGTCCATCGCGCTAATCCCATCGATGGATAGCCTTTCACCATATCAGCAACAGCATTAATTAAAGGAAAACCCGGTACGAGCATTAACACAGAAGAAGCCATGGCGATAAAAGGCTTATCGCCTATTTGATACACCTGAGCAAAGCCTGAAATAAGTGTCGTGACAAATGCAGTGAAAGCAAAATTAATCAAAGGGTTGAAATGACAATGGGCAATTTCTTGGCGGACGAACATACCAATAGAAGAAGCAATAAAGGTAACAAAGAAAACAGGCCAATCGCCACCAGCTAAGCGGCTGAATGAAGCACAAGAAAGACCGATCATAATGATCACTAACAAGCGAGGATAACGCTGGGGTTGAATTTGCTCGAGTTTGTTATGAACATCTCTAAGATCCATTAAGCCACGTTCAGTCAAAATACAGATCCGTTGGATCTCAGTGACAATCTGCATATTGATCCCACCGTCTTGGCATTGGCGAGTGGTAGTAATACAGCTTCCCATATGGCGAGTACTGATCACCATAGAACTGGCAGACAATGATACTTCAACACTTTCTACCCCTAACGCCAACCCTAAGCGTCGTGTTACATCCATTACTAAGGCACTTTCTGCGCCGTGCTGTAATAAACGTTGACCAGCTGAAATAGCCAATCGTGTGATTTCCCTTTGCTCTGGTTCCGAAAGTGGGGCTATTTCACGCTCCGTGTAACTTGCCATGTCTCATCCATAATGATTGGTTACTTTTCATACCACTAAGCATATCGAATTCGATCACACTTTATTTTGATAAGGCACAAAAAAAGCCGTACCTCTCAGTACGGCTTGTTCGACACAATCAAATCAGATTATGGCTTGTAGATGATTTCAACATCGTAATCATCTTCATTCCAATCATCCCAATCTTCATCGTCGTCGTCATCGAATTTCGCTTTCTTAAGCTGCTCAGCGTGGTAATCATCCCACTTGAAGTCAACTTTATCTTCTTTCGCTTCTTCTTCAACGTATGCTTCACGAGGCAATGCTTCAATTGCTTCCATTAGATCATAAGTAAGCTCTTTCGTACCTGTACGATTTAGCGCAGAAATGCTGTAGTACTTATCTTCCCAAGCAAGGGCTTCAAGTACTTCAGTCATCTTCTCTTGTGCTTCTTCTTCATCAAGCAGATCAGCTTTGTTGAAGACGATCCAACGCGGCTTGTTACCAAGCTTATCGCTGTATTGCTCAAGTTCGTTGATAATTGTAAATGCGTTTTCTACTGGATCAGAACCATCAACAGGCAGTAGATCGATCATGTGAAGCAATACACGACAACGCTCTAAGTGCTTAAGGAAACGAATACCTAAGCCAGCACCATCAGCCGCACCTTCGATTAGACCAGGAATATCAGCAACCACAAAATTACGGTCTGAATCCACACGTACCACACCTAGGCTTGGCACTAGGGTTGTGAATGGGTAGTCAGCCACTTTTGGCTTAGCCGCTGAGACAGCACGAATGAAGGTAGATTTACCCGCATTAGGTAAACCAAGCATACCTACGTCAGCCAATAGTAATAGCTCAAGACGAAGGTGACGAACTTCACCCGCACTACCCATGGTCTTTTGACGAGGAGCACGGTTTACAGATGATTTAAAGCGAGTGTTACCAAGGCCGTGGAAACCACCTTTAGCTACCATCACTTTCATGCCGTGTTCAGTCAGATCGGCAATCACTTCACCTGTATCTTCATCAACAGCACGTGTACCTACAGGCACAGTTAGCACCTTATCAGCACCACGTTTACCGGTACAGTTACCACCACGGCCGTTCTCACCACGCTCAGCAGCATGGAAACGCTCGAAACGGTAATCAATCAGGGTGTTAAAGTTTTCATCAGCGAGTAGGTAAACGTCACCGCCGTCACCACCGTCACCACCGTCAGGTCCACCTTTCGGGATGTACTTTTCAGTACGAAAACTTACTACGCCGTTACCACCGTCACCGGCATCAACTTTGATAACTGCTTCATCTATAAACTTCATTCTTTTCTCCGCACTCTGGCGTTTAACATACGATCATGATCACCAACGCATCATGATGTAGTAATACTTGTCATCGACCTGATTATTTGTGCTGGCGAATAAATTTATGGCCTATAGCACAGCATATCGCACCGCTTACCACGACCATTGCTCCGAGGTAACCCCAGATATTCAGCGTTACCGCTGCAACATATTGTGGCCAAGCAAGGCTGGCGAGATCGACAAATAATATTGTAAACAAAGGAGTCAGCGTGATCACTGCACTCACTTGCGAGGCTTGCCAACGTGACATTGCTTCAGCAAAGGCACCATAGCCAACAAGCGTATTAATACAACAGAACATCAACATCGCAAGTTGACGATCATCCATTGCAAAGATCTGTTCAGGTTGTGCCATTGGCGTTAAGATCAAGGCACAGATCACATAGATCATCAGCAAAATTTGTGCTGATGTAAACTGCCTTAACAACCACTTCTGTGCAAGGCCATATACCACCCACACAACGGCAGCCGCCACTGCTAAACTTACACCTAGAGTATAACCAGAAAAACTGGTAAACAACTCAATTAAGCGTTCGTTAAAAAACAATAAAAGGCCGCCAAGTAAACAACTCACACCAATGATCTGATGTTTAGCGAGCTTTTCTTTAAACACCCATGCACTGGTCACCAACAGCCCCACTGGCGCTAATTGGATAATAACTTGTACAACAGGTGGATTAAGGTACTGCAACGAGCTATTAAACAGAACGAAATTACCAGCAAGCCCCAAGCTTGCAACCAGTAATATCACGCCACCGACTCGTCCAATATTTGACACGCTTGGTAACTGTTTTTTCCAGCCTAACAGTAAGCCTAAACCCACAGAGGCGGTAATAAATCGATACCAAACGATGGTAAAAGGGTCCATCACTTCAACAGCTTGCTTCATCGCAATTGGTAACGCGCCCCAAAAGACTGCCGTTGTTAATGCGAGGAAAAAGCCGATCATAGGGCCACGATCGCGCATAAACCCTCCAGATATAAAAAGCCCCGCCAATAGGCAGGGCTTTAATCTTCGTGTCAAAGTTGAATATTATTCAGCTTCGATAGATACGAATTTACGGTTCTTAGGACCTTTAACTTCGAACTTCACTTTACCGTCAGATAGAGCGAATAGAGTGTGGTCTTTACCTAGGCCAACATTGTTACCAGCGTGGAACTTAGTACCACGTTGACGAACGATGATGTTACCTGCTAGTACAGATTCGCCACCAAAACGCTTAACACCTAGGCGTTTGCTTTCTGAATCACGACCGTTATTAGTAGAACCGCCAGCTTTTTTGTGTGCCATCTTTAAATTCTCCTGTTATTAAGCGCTGATGCCAGTAATTTTGACTTCAGTGAACCACTGACGGTGGCCCATTTGCTTACGAGAGTGCTTACGACGACGGAACTTAACGATTTTAACTTTATCGCCACGACCGTGAGTAACAACTTCAGCTGTTACTTTACCGCCAGCTACAAAAGGTGCGCCTACAGTTACTTCTTCGCCGTTAGCTACTAGAAGTACTGAGTCGAATTCAATGCTAGCGCCAGTTTCAGCGTCTAGTTTTTCTAAGCGTAGGGTTTGGCCTTCGCTTACACGGTGTTGTTTACCACCACTTTGGAAAACAGCGTACATGTCTTACTCCGCTTGTCCGCATAGGCCATATGCCACGTATATTGGGCTATGGGTATGCGCTTAATCTTGTCATCAATAGGGCGCAGATTCTACGTAAAAATAGGGCTTATGGCAAGCCATTATGGAAAGAAAATTGATGAAAAGCTGCTCAACAAAAAAAGTCTTTGAAATAGCGCACGTTGGGGTTATGAAGATAGGACTGTTTTAGTGTAAGATTCGATAAATCATTCGAATCACTTTTCCGCCCTACGTGGCTAACAATCTTGCTGGATGTACAATGGATTTTAAAGCTATCCAAGCGCTCACCGCCAACGATATGGCCCAGGTCGACGCGAAGATACAAGCGCAACTTAACTCAGATGTTGCCCTTATCAATCAACTAGGTTTCTACATTGTCAGTAGTGGTGGCAAACGCCTACGCCCCATGCTAGCGGTACTTGCAGCGCGTGCATTAGGCTATGACGGTGAAAAACATACAACGGCAGCCGCTTTTGTTGAATTTATTCACACCGCAACATTATTGCACGATGATGTAGTTGATGAATCAGACATGCGTCGTGGAAAAGAAACCGCCAATGCCGCCTTTGGTAATGCAGCAAGCGTCTTAGTTGGTGATTACATTTACACCCGCTCATTCCAAATGATGACTAGCCTACGATCTTTAAAGATCCTCGACATCATGAGTGAAGCTACCAACGTGATCGCTGAAGGTGAAGTATTACAGTTGATGAACTGTAATGATCCTGACACGACAGAAGATAGCTACATGCAAGTTATCTACTCAAAAACAGCACGCTTGTTTGAGGCATCAACACAAATCGCAGCAATTATTGCTGATGCCCCAGCTGAAATTGAACTCGCCTTCCAAGAGTACGGTCGTTACTTAGGTACAGCATTCCAGCTTATCGATGATGTACTTGACTATATTGCTGACGGTAAAGAAATGGGCAAAAACGTGGGTGATGATTTAGCAGAAGGTAAACCGACGCTACCATTACTTCATGCGATGCACCACGGTAACGCTGAACAAGCAACAATGATCCGAGAAGCGATTGAGAAAGCCAATGGCATGGAGAAACTGGATGTTATTCTAGCTTGCATGCATGAACATGGCTCACTGGAATACACTCAAAAGCGCGCTGAAGAAGAAGCAGAAAAAGCCATTGCAGCCTTAGCGCCTATTGCTGATTCTGACTACAAAGAAGCCTTAGTTGCACTGGCTCACATGGCTGTACAACGCAATAAATAAGCCAGCACCTTAACTCAATAAAACCTGTCATCTTTGGCAGGTTTTTTTTATGCCTAAAATAGAACGATCATGATGATCTATACTTTAAATCAACCTATTTCTTTTGCTAAATCGGTAGGAGTAAATAATGGAGATAACCCAACTTAAGGTGGGTATGTGGGTAGAATCATTGCATGGGGTCGGCAAAGTGATCGGTATTGATCCACAAAACAATGCCGTGATCATTGAACACAAAGATGATCATCAACTTCGCTCAGTTGAATGCAATGAGCTCGTTGATCAACCACAACTACATTCTGGCTGTGATCGTTACTATTGACAGTATTGATACCGCAATATGTTCAGATAATAAAAAAAGCGACTCATAAAGCCGCTTTTTCTCTTCTTTTAATCGCAATTATTTCGCTGCGAACTCTTCACCTAACGTGATATCGCCTTTTAGCGTCTCTAGCATGCTTTCCATTGCAGATTGCTCAAAGTCACTTAGTGAACCGTAGTCCATGACTTCTTCAATACCTTCTTTACCTAAGAGTACTGGTTGTGCGAAGAAACGTGCATGTTTACCATCACCTTCAACATAAGCACATTCAACAATACCTTGCTCACCTTGCAGTGCACGAACAAGAGCAAGACCAAAGCGACATGCCGCCTGCCCCATAGAAAGTGTTGCTGAGCCACCACCCGCTTTGGCTTCAACCACTTCAGTACCCGCATTTTGGATACGTGGTGTCAGTGCTTTGATTTCTTCTTCAGTAAACTCAACACCTTCAACTTGTGATAGTAGAGGCAAGATAGTCACACCTGAGTGGCCACCAATAACCGGAACACGAATATCACAAGGTGCTTTATCTTTTAGCTCAGCAACAAAAGTTTCTGAACGGATCACATCAAGCGTTGTGATACCAAATAGTTTACGTTTGTTATAAACGCCAGCTTTCTTTAATACATCTGCCGCGATTGGCACTGTTGTATTAACAGGGTTAGTGATGATACCTACGCAAGCTTCTGGACACACTACCGCAATTTTTTCTGCTAGTGACTTAACAATACCTGCGTTCACATTAAATAGATCCGCACGATCCATACCAGGTTTACGTGCAACACCTGCAGAAATTAGGACAACGTCAGCCCCTTCTAATGCCGGCGTTGGATCTTCGCCCGCATAGCCTTTAATAGTAACAGGGGTTGGGATATGGCTAAGATCAGCAGCAACACCCGGTGTAACAGGTGCAATATCATATAGGGCAAGATCTGAGCCAGCAGGCAGACGGTTTTTAAGTAGCAGAGCAAGTGCTTGACCGATACCACCAGCAGCGCCAATTACAGCAACTTTCATGTTCGTTCTCCTTTACGATAGAAGTATCTTTTTTTATTAGTACATCTTATTTGAACACCACTATAAATGGTCAAATAAGAAGATTAATGGGACGTTATAGCAAGCTGATAACAAATACAATCGCCAGCCTCACGCTTTGCGAAGTTGAGCAGAAACCCACTTTGTTGACCTATAATCTCACAAGAAGAAAACACTTTTATTCAAAAAAATGAGAATTTAATCAAAAAGCAGTTTATGTTATTCAATAAAAACAATAACAAAGATTGTTTTGCACTTTATGCAGATCGCTAACCTCTGATAATGCAAAAATCAGATTTCATGCAGTTTGTTTGCTAGTTAGTGATAGGTTATGCAAAAATACCTTACCTCGTCCCTGTAGATAATATTTATTTATGCGAAATTCAGATAAACAAGAACGTTTAGTAAAAGCGTTTAAAGCAATTCTAAAAGAAGAAAAATTTAGCTCTCAAGGTGAGATCGTTGACACCTTGAAGGCTCAGGGTTTCGATAATATCAACCAATCTAAAGTGTCACGTATGCTAACCAAGTTTGGTGCGGTACGTACTCGTAATGCAAAAATGGAAATGGTGTATTGTCTACCTGTAGAGCTAGGCGTACCAACCACCACAAGTCCATTAAAAGATCTTGTGATGGATGTGGGCTATAACAGCGCATTAGTGGTAATTCACACAGGTCCTGGAGCCGCTCAAGTGATCGCGCGCCTATTAGATTCATTAGGCAAAGCAGAAGGTATTCTTGGTGTAGTCGCTGGTGACGATACTATCTTTATCACTCCAACGAACACAGTAACCACTCTTGAGTTGTACGATTCAGTGTGTGAGCTGTTCGAATACAGTAAGTAAGTTGTTTGGGTCTATTTATTTTCACAATTAACAGAAAACTCAAATAGACCCGGCACCTCACCTAACATATTCTTTGATCCCTTTCCTGCTAACTCCCCAACATTTCGTTTTTTACATCTTATACTTCTGCTAAGTGAGCGATTGCTCACAGACAAAAACAGCACCCCTTATTCTCATTTGCTATGATAAACATTCAATTTATTCATTAATACGCTCTGATTTTATATTTGCTCATTTCATGATAAGAAAGGATTCATTCATGACATTAAAAAAAAGAGTAATGCTTGGGCTATTTACGCTAGGTTGGTACTGCTTTATGACTACCGCCCATGCTCAAAGCTTTATTACTATAGGAACAGGCCCGATTAATGGCGTTTACTATCCAACAGGTGGTGCCATCTGTAAGCTCGTCAATCAAGAACGTCAGATGCATAACTTACGCTGTTTAGTTGAATCGACAACCGGCTCGATATACAACATTAACAAACTTAAAGATCAAGAATTTGACTTTGGGATCGTGCAATCAGACTGGCAATTTCACGGCTATAACGGTACCAACCAATTTAAATCTCAAGGTCCATACCACAAGATGCGGGCGATCCTGTCACTGCATGATGAGCCATTCAATATCATTGCCCGTAAAGACTCTAATATTAATAACCTAGATGATCTAAAAGGAAAAAGGATCAATATTGGTGAAACAGGATCCGGCGATAGGGCTACCATGAAAATCGTCATGGATAGTCTCGGATGGGATCATAATGATTTTCAACATGTCTCCATTCCACCTGCAGAACGTTCAGAAGCATTATGTAATAACAAAATAGATGCTTATATCTTTTTGGTTGGTCATCCTAATGGCGCAATAAAAGAGGCGGCTGTTTACTGCAATGCGAAAATGATCTCTGCAAAAGGAAAAAATATCGATAAGATCATTTCAACGCACCCTTTCTATGCCAAATCCATAACCCCTAATGGACTCTATAAAGGGATCGAAGAAGATATTGAAAGTTTTGGTGTTTCAGCCACCTTAATCTCAAGTACAGATGTCCCAGACGAGACCGTTTACGCCCTTACAAAATCTATTTTTGAAAACTTTGATATGTTTAAGCGTCTACACCCTGCTTTTGCCAACTTAAATAAAACCGACATGCTGAAAAACGGTTTATCTATCCCCTTTCACCCTGGCGCAGTGCGCTATTATCAGGAAGCTGGCTATCTGCCAGAAAATGAAAAGTATTAAAAAAGCCCGCACAATTGCGGGCTTTATTTATGCTTAAGCTATTAGCGTTGATCGTATCCCCATCGAGGAACGAGACCTTGCTCCACACCAAGGTGATCGAGAATTCGAGCCACCATAAAATCAATCAAATCATCAATTGACTGAGGTTGATGATAAAAGCCGGGAGCAGCAGGCATCACCGTCACACCAAGCTTTGATAATTTCAGCATATTTTCTAAATGGATCGTAGAAAATGGCGTTTCACGTACCACCAGCACTAACTGACCACGCTCTTTGATCACCACATCAGCTGCACGCTCAATCAAATTATCAGACATCCCATAAGCAATAGATGCCAGTGATCCTGCTGAACACGGACAAACAACCATTTGCTTTGGGGCTGCCGAACCTGATGCGACCGGTGAGAACCAATCATCTTTACCGCAAACAATCAATTTTTCAGCATCACAATGAAGATGCTCAACTAATTGCTCTCGCGCTTTATCAGGCGATGCCGATAGCTTCAAACCATGCTCAGTTGCTAGAACCACGCGTGCTGCTGATGAAATCAACAAGTACACCTGATAATCAGCCGCTAATAAGCATTCCAATAGTCGCAAACCATAAGGAGCACCCGATGCGCCAGTCCATGCAAGCGTTATACGCTTATCCGTCATTCCCATTTCCTACTTACTTTGCTAATGTGGTTAATAGCTTGTCGTGAATACCACCAAAGCCACCGTTACTCATCACTAAAATGGTATCGCCTGGCTTTGCTTGCTCCACAATACGCTTAACCAGTTCATCAAGATCACCACTGCAATAGGCAGGTTGAGAACATTGCTGTGCGATCTCTTCTACCGACCATGGAATATTGGGTGGTTGGAAGAAGAACACTTCATCAGCCGCATGTAACGATGGTGCAAGATCGTCTTTGTGAACACCCAGTTTCATGGTGTTTGAACGTGGCTCTAACACCGCAAGAATACGTGAATTACCGACTTTAGCGCGTAAGCCACCAAGAGTAAGTTCAATTGCCGTTGGGTGATGAGCAAAGTCGTCATAAACCGCAACGCCATTTTCTTCACCTTTTAGCTCTAAGCGACGCTTGGTATTAATAAATTTCGCTAATGCTTCACAAGCTAGATCTGGTGTGACGCCGACATGACGCGCAGCAGCTATCGCCATCAATGCATTATTAACATTATGATCGCCAACTAAAGACCAGCGTACCTTGCCAACATTCTCGCCATCAAGATACACATCAAACACACTACCATCTTCACGGTGTTTTTCTGCACGCCAGTGGCCATCACCACCGATATATTCAAGCTCACTCCAACAGCCCATCTCTAGGGTTTCATCAATATTCTTCACACCTTTCGGCGCTAATATACGACCATTACCAGGTACCGTGCGAACCAGATGGTGGAATTGACGTTGGATCGCTTTTAGATCATCAAAAATATCAGCGTGATCAAATTCCAAGTTATTCATGATCAAAGTACGAGGATGGTAATGGACAAACTTCGAACGCTTATCAAAAAAAGCACTGTCATATTCATCCGCTTCAACCACGAAGAACATACTTTCACCTAGGCGTGCTGAAATACCGAAGTTACCTAAGACACCGCCAACTAAAAAGCCCGGCTGATAACCACAATCTTCTAAAATCCAAGCCAACATACTAGCTGTGGTGGTTTTACCGTGTGTACCTGATACCGCCATTACCCAGCGATCATGTAATAAATATTCTTGTAGCCACTGTGGGCCTGAGGTGTAGCGTAAATTGTTATTTAATACGTATTCAACGCAAGGGTTACCACGGCTCATGGCATTACCGATCACTACTAGATCTGGTGCAGGATCTAACTGAGCAGGATCGTACCCTTGAATAATTTCAATGCCTTGAGCTTCTAACATGGTGCTCATTGGCGGATAAACATTAGCGTCAGAACCAGTGACTTTATGACCTAGCTGTCTTGCAAGCATTGCAGCACCGCCCATGAATGTACCGCAAATACCGAGAATATGAATGTGCATTACTGCTGGCTCCGTGATTAATTCGGCTCTTTTCACGCTTTCGCGTTACTTCGTTACCATAAAAAAGATCTTTATATACAATTCTTTATATAACAAAAAATACAGTTAAGCACTCGCCTTCATCCCTAATAAGGAGGCCTAGCGCTATATTGTACTCTCTTCACCCGATGATATGACAACAAGATGCAAGGATTGTTTATGGCAAATATTAGAACGCTTGGTGAATTCATTGTCGAGAAACAGAGTGATTTCCCGCATGCCAGTGGTGAGCTTTCATCACTGCTAGGTTCAATCAAACTCGCCGCTAAAATTGTTAATCGAGAAATTAATAAAGCAGGCTTAGTCGACATTACTGGAGCAGCAGGCGATCAAAATGTTCAGGGCGAAGAACAACAAAAACTCGATGTTTATGCCAATGAAAAATTTAAAGCCGCTTTAGAAGCACGGGATCAAGTGTGTGGTATTGCCAGTGAGGAAGAAGATAACGCTGTTGGCTTCAATAAACCGCTAAACCTCAACGCTAAATACGTCGTGCTAATGGATCCTCTTGATGGTTCATCCAACATTGATGTCAATGTTTCGGTAGGCACCATATTTTCTATTTATCGCAGAATATCGCCTGTTGGTTCACCACCAACAGAAGAAGACTTTCTCCAACCGGGTAGCCAACAAGTCGCCGCAGGCTATGTCATTTATGGCTCTTCAACCATGCTGGTTTACACCACAGGTAATGGCGTTCATGGCTTTACTTATGATCCATCCCTTGGCAGCTTTTGCCTCTCCCATGAAAATATGACCATACCCCAAGATGGCGTGATTTATTCTATCAATGAAGGTAATTACATTCGTTTTCCAATGGGCGTGAAGAAATACATCAAGTTTTGCCAAGAAGCCGTACCAGAAGAAAAACGTCCTTATACTTCCCGTTATATTGGCTCCCTTGTCGCTGATTTCCATCGTAACTTACTAAAAGGTGGCATTTACCTCTACCCAAGTACTGCCAGTTATCCTAATGGGAAATTACGCCTACTTTATGAATGTAACCCGATGGCATTTTTAATTGAGCAAGCTGGCGGTAAAGCCTCGGATGGCTTTCAGCGGATCTTAGATATTCCACCGACAGAATTACACCAACGGGTACCTTTCTTTGTCGGCTCTACCAATATGGTAGAGAAAGTCGAAGACTTCCTTCGTGAATATCCTGATGAGTAAGTAACAAGCGATACGTGTCGCGCATTTGATTGTGCGACACCGCAACGATGATGATTTGCTTTTGTTTTTGTTTACATTCATTATAATTTTAACAAACAACAACATCTCATTAACCTTAGAAGGAATTAGTCATGAGCCTTAATCAGGTCCCTGCTGGCAAGGATATCCCAGAAGATATTTACGTTGTGATTGAAATCCCTGCAAACGCAGATCCGATTAAATACGAAGTAGACAAAGAGACGGGCGCCATTTTTGTAGACCGTTTTATGTCTAGCCCAATGTTCTACCCATGTAACTACGGTTACGTAAACGACACCCTATCACTTGATGGTGATCCGGTTGACGTACTTGTCCCAACGCCATACCCGCTAGTACCTGGTGCGGTGATCCGCTGTCGTCCTGTGGGCGTATTGAAAATGACGGATGAGTCTGGTGAAGATGCGAAAATCGTAGCTGTACCACACAGCAAGCTAAGCAAAGAATATGATCACATTAACGATGTGAACGATCTACCAGAGCTACTAAAAGCGCAAATCACTCACTTCTTCGAGCGTTACAAAGAGCTTGAGCCAAATAAGTGGGTAAAAGTGGAAGGCTGGGATAACGCAGCTGCAGCGAAAGCTGAGATCCTGACATCTTTCGAGCGCGCTCAAAAGAAATAATGGTGATATAACCTATCAATAGCGGTGGAAGTATGATGAAAAAGACACGTGGCTTAGTTACCCTCTTATTTGCTCTCTTTCCCGCTATTTCATTGGCCAAAAACGTCACACCGGATGAGTTTTGGCAGATCGAAAAAGCCCAACAACCTCTGATTATTGATGTTCGTACCCCTGAAGAGTTCAGTGAAGGACATCTCACTAATGCCATCAATATTCCTTTCGATCAAATCGCTAAAATCGAAAACTACCTTACCGATAAGTCCAAACCTATTTTATTGTATTGTCGCTCTGGTCGACGTGCAGAGCTGGCTGAAAACACACTCTATACACTTGGCTATAAAGAAACCTTTAACGGTATGAGCTATCAGTTATTGCTTAAAGCCAAACCCCAAAGTTAAAAATGCTATGTCACTAAATCAAAATAACCAGATATAAAAAAACCCAATGCTCTGCATTGGGTTTTTATTTATCTCACGCTTACGATTAGTTAAATTCAAATTGGTACAGTAAGTCGACCGCCTGATCTAATCCAGACACAGCCTCTACGTACAAATTCTTCATTAAACGATAACGCAGTGTAAATTCATCCACTTGGTTAAAGATACCTACGCCATACTTCACCTGTAGACCTGGAGCAATATAGCCACTAATCTGTACTTGTGAGTCATCACCAGCACCAGCCGTTGACAAGCTAAGATCTTTAATGCCTACCGCTTCACCAACATCACCGACTAGCTGACCACTTTGCGCTAGACCCATACCAATTAAGGCTGTTGTCATTGCGCTATTCGAACCACCGTCACCTTCACTGTCGATGTTACGTCCCGTTAGGATGTAAGACAGTGCGTTTTGTTGTGGCATTGCAGGATCAGAGAAAATCGTCACTTCTGGCTTATCCGCTGAACCCGTCACCTTCACACCGGCAATCACGTCATCTTCGATATTATCCGGATCTCGGATCGCTTCAATCGATAAGAACGGTTGATCAGCAGGGCCATTAAACAAGATCTGACCTTTACGGATCTGTAACTCTTGACCTAATGCACGATAGAACGAGCCTTTGGCAATGTTCACTTCACCGTAAATCATTGGACCTTTACCGTCTTGGCGAACATTAAGATCACCTAATAGACCGGCCTTCAGACCAAAGGCTGACAATTTCACATCATCACCCACATGCACCATGATATTGGTTGTAATATCAAACGGTGTTGATTTTGGTGGTACTACTGGCTCTAAGTTATCTTTTAAGATCACCTGATCTTTAGATACCGCTATCGCAGATTTTGGTAATTGGTTAACCGTAATACGGCCCCATGGAATACCGACTTTACCAGTGATATCAGCTGACTTTGGCGTCGCTTTGATCGTGAGATCTGGCGACACTTTCAAAGACACCATTGGTGGAACGCTAACCTGTAGCTCTTTACCATTAATGTTTAGCTCAGTTTTCCAATTCGCCATATCTTGCCAGTCACCCATACCACGTAGCAGTAACTGACCATCTGGGGTATAGATATCACCCATCAATGTAGCGTTATAACCCGTAAAGGCTAACTTCACATCTGCATTTTTAATATCAAGTGGGACTTTACGTCCTGTTGCTTGCAGCTTAGTCACTTGAATAGAACCGTTCACCGCAGGGTGCATGATCGGTCCTGTAACTTGCAAGTTGGTATCTACTTGACCATTAAACTGATGGTAATCTTTGATCACAGGCTCTAAGAATGCCAACATGAAACGATCCAGTTTCACATTCGCATTAATACGCTTATCACCTTGTAAGTTCGTGATCTTCGCATTACCAGATAAATCACCATTATCTTTCACAGCCACTAACCAGTTAGCATTCAGTACATCGTTTTGCATCTCTGCATTCACGGTCACTTTATCCCAACCTAAGGTTAATGGTTTATCATCCGCAGCTACTTGCTGAGTAAATCGGCCGCTTGGCATCAAAATATCAGCTTTCACGTAAGGTGCAGCTTTTGGTGACCACTTCGCTACAACATTCGCACCAAGCTCGCCTTTCACGTTCATCTCATCAGGAATGAACTGCTTCAATAAATCAAAGTTAAACTGCTTGATTGCTAACTGCGCTTCACCCGATGCACCAGCCGTCAGATCCTGAGTTAAACAGATCCCTGCTTTTCCTTGCTGCCAACAGTGCGCACCCACAGTTGCCATCGCGGTTTTAAGATCATAACGAATTGGTGTTGGGTGATTCAGTACCCAGTCTCCAACAGGTGTAGTAAAGTCGCCTTTTTGCAACATACCTTGCCAACCTGTCTTACGATCTAACTTACCGGTCAGTAATAGCTCTGTACCAACAGGCTCACCTTTAACATTGACTGATAAGCGATGATTTTGCTCGGTACCTGTAAACACCACATTCATGTCATCCAGTGTCACCGTATCAAACTTACCTTTCTTCGCAGTGAGGCTTACATCTGCTTTTAACGAAGGCAGTGGTGTCACATTACCTTTTAGATCAAAAGAGGCAAGGCTTGCTACTTTCTGCCAACCTAAGTTATCACCGACAAGATCAAGCTTCACATCAGGCTCAGCCATTTTACCCGACAGCTTTACATCACCATTAACACGGCCATGTAAACCTGTGAGTGATTTCGATAGATCAGGCGCATGAATATTAGCAATGAGATCCCATGTTTTATCGAGCTTACCTTTTGCCACCAAACCATTAGGACCATGCTTTAACGTTAAGCCTTGGGTAATAAGTTTTAGATCTGTACCTTTACCTGTAGGATCGGAAGCATCTAATTGACCATGAAGATCCAATGGTTGCTTCATGATTGAGCCATTTACCATCAGCTCAGGTAACTTAACAAACCAACCACCTTTCGCCGTTAAGCCACCAGACGTTGTTAGCTTGCCACTTAAATTACCTTCAGCTTCTGGCCATTGTTTACCCGGTTGAATATTGGTAAATGCCAACTGACCTTGCCAATTAACAAGATCTTTCCAGCTAGCTTTGGCATTACCTTTGATAGAACCACCTAAGGTATCTACATTCAGTGAAGACAAATCAACAGAAGCTAAGTCACCTTTACCTTTTAAGTTGAATTTCACGTTAGGCATAGGCTTACCATCAACGTTACTTTTCGCATTAAATGTGAAGCCTTTTAAGCTACCTTTGGCATTAATATCAGTATTCGCGACAGTAAATTCCGCTTTTTTATCAATTGGCCACTGTAAGTGCTTACTTGTGACTTTAAGATCAAACGGCAGGTTAGGATCTAATGGCGAAAGTTTACCTTTCACTAAAGCGTCCAATTTACCTTTCAACGTTGCATCCAATGCCAATTTTGCCAGTGATCCTGAAGCTTTCAGTTTTAGCTTATGACCTTCAACCGGCTTCATCGCAATGTTCGCATCAGCGTCAAGGGTTAGCGGGTAATCACCTTTAAGCTCAACATTTGCTTTAGCGTTCAATGTCGCTTGAGGCGCTTTTAGCTCTAGCTTATCAATGGTGACATCACTGTCTTTTGCTTTTGCAATTAACTCAAGCAAAGCGACTTTTTGCGGCGTTTCTCCCGCTAATTCAAAGTCTTTAATCGTGAATCGCTCAATATCAAAAGACATTGGTAACACGACGTCAGGCAGCTTGATCGCTTCAGCTTTTTTTGTCGTTTTGGTCTTTGCTGCAGGCTTTTTGTCTTCTGGCTTTGATGGCGCTAAAGCCAGTTTAATGCCATCCCAATCCGTTGGCTTCAACGTGACATGACTACCTTCAAGATCTGCAGCCGTTGAGAAGTGTTTCCACTTCACTTTATTAGCAAGAATGTCTAGATCGATATCATCAAGTGTTACCTTCTCAATATGGATCGGTAACGGCATCGAGATTTCTGTAACAGGCTCAGAAGGCTCTTCTGGTTTATCAGATGATGGTGGAAGTTCTGGCATAGAGAACTTCACCCCTTTGACGCCTAAATCAGACACACAAATCGCTGGCGTTAATAAACAGCTATCATTTAATGTTAAATTCAGCTGATTAACCGCAAGATCGATACTGCCATCTTTATAGCTAACATTCTTAAATTCAAACCCATCAAGCAGAGCACCTTGTGCCTCACCAATAGATAATGCAGGTAACGCTTTTTGAGCGCCCCATGCGGCAACTTTTATCCCCGCAGGCGTGTAGAGCAAAGCTGCTACCGCAATTACGAGTAAAAGTAATAAAGCGAGTACGCCAAGCGAGATACGCTTAACCCAAATCATAATTCAGGACCTAATGTAAAGTGGAGCTGGAACTTGTCTTTCTCTTTCTTATCAAGTCCCCATGCAAAATCGAGACGAATTGGACCAACAGGTGATACCCAACGAACCCCTACGCCTGTACCGCGTTTCCAATCTGGTGAATCATTCCATGCCGAACCATAATCGTAAAAGACTGCACCCCACCAATCGCCGTAGACACGGTATTGATATTCAATGCTAGATGTTGCCATATACTGACCACCAATCATGCGCCCTTCACTATTACGAGGAGAGATAGATTGATACCCATAACCACGTACACTGTTATCACCACCAATGAAATAACGCAGTGAAGGTGGAACATCAGTCACATCATCAGCCAGTACCGCACCACCATCCAAACGGAAAATACCACGCTGGTTTTCACCAAAACTACGGATCCAGGCACTCTTTGCTTGCAAACGAACAAAACTGGTATTAGAACCAAGAGACTTATCAGCAAAATCAACTGAGAAGTTATATTTACTGCCTTTAGATGGGAACATGCCACCTACCATGTCACTCTTGCTATAAGAGATCCCTGGCATTAAGACATTAAAAACGCCTTTCTCATTATCTTTGCCGCCTTGAGTATAATCTTCCGTCATCCAACGAAGTGATGCCGTACGGTTCCACCCAGAATCTAAACGCCAGTGACGTTCAACGCCGACACCAAACTGAGTACTTACTGTGTCATGGCTATCAACATAACGAATACCACCCACAATTTGGTAGTAGTTATTTAACACATCATCCAATGGGATCTTGTAGGCCGCTTCAACCTTTGGCTCAACCTGAGAGATCTCGGATTTTAAGTAAAAACTATGGCCTTTACTGGTGATCCATGGCTTCTTCCAATTGAACTTCAATCTTGGGCCTAAGTCAGTGGAATAACCGATCCCCGTTTCAAATTGATTGCGAACTTGGGGAGTTACGACAACATGAATAGGGATCGCATCATCTTTGCGCTCCTTCACATCGCCACCGACAAAAATAGAAGAAAACCAACCAACGTTAGATAAACGCTCATTGTACTCACCTAATTTTGACGCAAGATAAGGTTCATCTTCGGTATAAGGGATCATCGAACGTAAGCGATTATCATCAATCTGACTACCTTGGAAAGTTGTCTCGCCAAAGGTGTAACGGCGCCCAGAATTAAAATCGATAGTAATAAACGCTTCATTACGACTCGGTACAATCTCTAACGTACTCTTCGTTAGCTCAGCGTCAAAGTAACCACGTCGAACCGCAAGGCTGGTTAATGACGATTTAAGCGCTTCATATTTACCTTGATTGAGCGGCTCACCAATCCCTAAGCCACTGTCTTTAATTAACGACATAAAAGCAGGATCGTTTTTCGCATCACCTGTAATATTTAGGTTACTTTTACTAATATGCGTACGTGGACCTTGATCAACCGTCACTACGATTTTAATTTTTGAACCGCTACCCGTGACCTGATAATCAAATTTTGGCTGATAGTAGCCTAACGCCTGCAAAGCTTGGCTGATCTCATTTAAGACTTGCTCTTTAAAACGCAGCGTCTCACTGTAATCATCTTTAGAGATAGCAGACAGATACGCATCAACGTTATCTTCCACAGCTCCATCTATCCCCTTCACTTTCAATGAAGAGGCCATAGCAGGGCTTGATAACACCAGAACAAATGATGTCATCCCCAACCATTTAAAAACTTTATTCATTCTATAATGCTTCTTCGCGAAATTTAGAATTAACCCACAAGATCATTTTGACAAAGCCATTACTAACTTCCAACCTTTGTCTTTTGAAAATTTATGAATATTGAACTCTAGAAACATTTATCTAATATTTATCCAAATATTTCTAAAAATTAACAAATTAATTTTACTTAAGCTCAGTTCGGGAGCGATTGTCAGGACTCATCAACCTCAACAATCACTCAGGAGAAATCAAGCATCAGTATCAATGCCTACTATCAACACACCAAAATCATAAATATTGAAAGGTACAGTAGTTAGCCGTCATTGTTTAAATTGTATCTAAATCAACTCAAACAAATGTAGATCAGCTACCTACTCTTTTTTTGATAAAATCATAACTAAACGCAAAGAATGCGACAAAGTCATGATTATTGATGAACAGCATTATCTAAGAATTGACACACTATCGCCAACATAGATTCTATTACAAAATGTATGGTCAATTAGCATCGCAAAATAAAAATAAGCGCTTGAGTATCACGAATGTAATATCACACAACAACGGATAAGGATTGGATCTCTCGATTCACTTCAGTTAATACGCTAAGCGCTTTGAGATTCGCAGATTTTGGCGGTAACAAACGCCCACTATCAAACTCAAAACCACCAATGCCAACAATAAAAATACGTCCTCGAAAATAGCTTTTCACATAACGTGCAACTTGCTGTGGACGATAAATTTTAAAGATTCTAAGCATGTCACCCTCACATAACGGCTATATAAATAGACCGTAAAACGATGGTTTTGTTTCATCCCTAATTCAGTAATGCAAACAATTTGCCAAGCTATCTCATTTATCAGATATACGAAAATAACAACCATTACGATCGCTACAAAGTTAACAAAAATACGACGTGGTACAACCAGATCAAGTAAGATTAACTATCATAATGGCACGCCTATTTTAGAAAGAGAGTCACTATGAAATCAAAAGCACTGCTATTCTTACTTGCAACACTTATTCCCTCTCTCACCTATGCGAGCAATGTAAAAGATGGCAGCACACTGCCTGGTGTAACGGTGACAAACAAAGGGGAACTGGTTTTAAAAGGTAATGACATTAGCTACCAATCTTGGCGAAGTACCAAACTCACAGGAAAAATGCGTATTGTTTTTGCCATTGCAGGTAGAAGCGCAGCTAAGGAGCTCAATGCACCACTGGTTGCAGCAATCAGCGCAGCAAAGTTCCCGGAAGATAAATACCAAACAACAACTATCATCAATCAAGATGATGCGATTTGGGGCACAGGAAGCTTTGTAAAATCAGCGACGGAAGACAGTAAACGCCAATATCCATGGTCATCAATTGTCTTAGATAGTAAAGGAATTGTACAAAAGGCATGGGATTTAAGAAAAGAAAGCTCAGCCGTTTTTGTACTAGATCAATCGGGGAAAGTGCTTTTCGCTCAAGAAGGAAAACTTTCGCCTAGTGAAATTAAACAAGTGATCAACTTAGTTCAATCTAACCTGTAATCACAGCGAGTCACCTCAATACCAAGAGGTGGCTTTTCTCTACTGACAAATAGCTCTCATAAAGAATTTATCCTAATTGTCGATATATCATTATTGGCTAATAAACCAAATGAGATAACTCACTAATGCAGAGTAACCAACGACTAAAATAATATCGGTAATATATCGATTTACTTTCTTCATATCTCGCTCCATCTCATCATTACCATTACCTTAAAGTTAACATAAAGGTAACATTCGACCATTCAAATCCTAAATGATGAGATGAAGATAACAAAAACAAAGAAAACATTTGTTAAGAGAATAACAAAAGAATGAGTAATAACAACGAAAGCATAAAAGCATCACGTGTAGCTGCTGTTTCAACAAAAGTACTCACTGACAGTAAAAATAAAATCAAAGCGATTGCTGAGAAGTTTTCTCTTTACGGAAAAATCACACCTAAAAGTGAAGCGACATTAGAAACGCGATTACAAGCAAGGCTCACTCAAAAACAATTACTCGAACAAGAAAATTTAGAGCAGATAATTAAACTTAGTTACGATCTTTGTCATGACGAACCGACCCGAGATCCAGATCCAGATTGGTTGATCCGCTTTTTTGATATGGCAAAACAGATCCATAATCCATCAATGCAAAAACTGTGGGCTAGGATTCTAAAGCAAGAACTCATTCAGCCAGGTGCCGTATCATTAAGAACATTACAAATTTTACTAACAATGACACATAGAGAAGCAGTGATTTTTCAAAGAACACTCGCTCTCACGTGCTGTATTGGAAATGATAAAAATAAAAAGCTCTTAACTGGTATAAAGCAAAGGAAAGGAAGCTTCAGCTTACAAAGACCCCATCAAAGTCACATTGATTATAGCCAGTATCAGCTACCTTACTCATCAATACTTATCCTAACTGAGCTAGGACTTATCTTAAGCACCGAGTTAGAAACAAATACTATAAACCTCACAGAAAATCTTAAATTCAGCTACCACCAGTTAGTTTATGATTTATATCCAATCAGAAAAGGCTGCTCTTTAACTTATTATCGCCTGTCTCCAATTGGACAAGAGTTAGCGCACCTCATTGGCTCACATATTAATGACACTTATCAAGAAGATCTGTATGAGGTATTACTGAAGTATTTCACCATTAGCTCAAAAGACAAATAATAAGGTAAAACAAAAACAATCCGTTGGACTGGGTTACCATTTAAGGTTAATGAACAAAGCTATCTATTGTATATGGTGTTAGATGAAACTCATTTGTTTAGATGTAAAAAAGCCTCACTATTTCTAGTGAGGCTTCTTAATAAGTAACGAGACTCTCTGCTCAACAAATATGTTTATTCTACATACAGAAAGACCCTGCATTTCTGCTGAGATCTTAAATAAGTGACGGAGCGGCTGGGTTCGTATTCGACCAGGACTCGAATCCGCGCGCCCCGGCGTGACAGGCCAAGCTATCCAATAAAGAGACTAACTAAACTACCCGCTCATTCGAATAGATTTAACTTATTTAAAACGTAAAAAAGCCCCGCTATTTCTAGCGGGGCTTCTTAATAAGTGGCGGAGCGGACGGGACTCGAACCCGCGACCCCCGGCGTGACAGGCCGGTATTCTAACCAACTGAACTACCGCTCCACACGGAGATAAAACTTTCATTTTATCCGACACCTGTCGTTCAGAACAAGTATCTTAAATTTGAGCCTGGCGATGTCCTACTCTCACATGGGGAGGCCCCACACTACCATCGGCGCTATTACGTTTCACTACTGAGTTCGGCATGGGATCAGGTGGGTCCATAATGCTATGGTCGCCAAGCAAATTCATTACAATCTTAGAAAGCTGATTCTCAAACACACGTTCAAGTGTTCTTGGAGTCCGTATAAAACCCCTTGGGTGTTGTATGGTTAAGCCTCACGGGCAATTAGTATCGGTTAGCTCAATGCCTCACAGCACTTACACACCCGACCTATCCAACGTTGTAGTCTTCAACAACCCTTTAGAGACCTTAAAGGTCTAGGGATGACTCATCTTGAGGCTCGCTTCCCGCTTAGATGCTTTCAGCGGTTATCGATTCCGAACTTAGCTACCGGGCAATGCGTCTGGCGACACAACCCGAACACCAGCGGTTCGTCCACTCCGGTCCTCTCGTACTAGGAGCAGCCCCTCTCAATCATCCAACGCCCACGGCAGATAGGGACCGAACTGTCTCACGACGTTCTAAACCCAGCTCGCGTACCACTTTAAATGGCGAACAGCCATACCCTTGGGACCGACTTCAGCCCCAGGATGTGATGAGCCGACATCGAGGTGCCAAACACCGCCGTCGATATGAACTCTTGGGCGGTATCAGCCTGTTATCCCCGGAGTACCTTTTATCCGTTGAGCGATGGCCCTTCCATTCAGAACCACCGGATCACTATGACCTGCTTTCGCACCTGCTCGACTTGTCAGTCTCGCAGTCAAGCGGGCTTATGCCATTGCACTAACCTCACGATGTCCGACCGTGATTAGCCCACCTTCGTGCTCCTCCGTTACTCTTTGGGAGGAGACCGCCCCAGTCAAACTACCCACCAGGCACTGTCCGTAACCCCGATAAGGGGTCGACGTTAGAACATCAAGCATACAAGGGTGGTATTTCAAGGACGACTCCATAACCGCTAGCGCGATTATTTCACAGTCTCCCACCTATCCTACACATGTAGGGTCAATGTTCAGTGCCAAGCTATAGTAAAGGTTCACGGGGTCTTTCCGTCTAGCCGCGGGGACGCAGCATCTTCACTGCGATTTCAATTTCACTGAGTCTCGGGTGGAGACAGCGTGGCCATCATTACGCCATTCGTGCAGGTCGGAACTTACCCGACAAGGAATTTCGCTACCTTAGGACCGTTATAGTTACGGCCGCCGTTTACCGGGGCTTCGATCAAGAGCTTCGCGTTACCGCTAACCCCATCAATTAACCTTCCGGCACCGGGCAGGCGTCACACCGTATACGTCATCTTTCGATTTTGCACAGTGCTGTGTTTTTAATAAACAGTTGCAGCCACCTGGTATCTGCGACTCCCGGCAGCTTAGAGAGCAAGTCTCATCACCGCTAGGAGCGTACCTTCTCCCGAAGTTACGGTACCATTTTGCCTAGTTCCTTCACCCGAGTTCTCTCAAGCGCCTTGGTATTCTCTACCTGATCACCTGTGTCGGTTTGGGGTACGATTCCTTATAATCTGAAGCTTAGAAGCTTTTCCCGGAAGCATGGCATCAATGACTTCATC
>NZ_SSMG01000001.1:0-1547 GCF_009873615.1 Photobacterium lucens | reverse complement strand
TAAACTTCATTGCCGCAGCTTCGGTGTATAGCTTAGCCCCGTTAAATCTTCCGCGCAGGCCGACTCGACCAGTGAGCTATTACGCTTTCTTTAAATGATGGCTGCTTCTAAGCCAACATCCTGGCTGTCTGAGCCTTCCCACATCGTTTCCCACTTAGCTATAACTTTGGGACCTTAGCTGGCGGTCTGGGTTGTTTCCCTCTTCACGACGGACGTTAGCACCCGCCGTGTGTCTCCCGGATAGTACTTACTGGTATTCGGAGTTTGCAAAGGGTTGGTAAGTCGGGATGACCCCCTAGCCTTAACAGTGCTCTACCCCCAGTAGTATTCGTCCGAGGCGCTACCTAAATAGCTTTCGGGGAGAACCAGCTATCTCCGAGTTTGATTGGCCTTTCACCCCTAGCCACAAGTCATCCGCTAATTTTTCAACATTAGTCGGTTCGGTCCTCCAGTAAGTGTTACCTCACCTTCAACCTGCCCATGGCTAGATCACTCGGTTTCGGGTCTAATCCTAGCAACTAATTCGCCCAGTTAAGACTCGGTTTCCCTACGGCTCCCCTAAACGGTTAACCTTGCTACTAAAATTAAGTCGCTGACCCATTATACAAAAGGTACGCAGTCACCCAACAAGTGGGCTCCTACTGCTTGTACGTACACGGTTTCAGGTTCTATTTCACTCCCCTCACAGGGGTTCTTTTCGCCTTTCCCTCACGGTACTGGTTCACTATCGGTCAGTCAGGAGTATTTAGCCTTGGAGGATGGTCCCCCCATATTCAGACAAGATAACACGTGTCCCGTCCTACTCGTTTTCACTGATAATGCGTTGTCGGTTACGGGGCTATCACCCTGTATCGCAGAACTTTCCAGAACTTTCACCTAACGCAAAACTAGCTTAAGGGCTAATCCGGTTTCGCTCGCCGCTACTGCCGGAATCTCGGTTGATTTCTCTTCCTCGGGGTACTTAGATGTTTCAGTTCCCCCGGTTCGCCTCGTGCTGCTATGTATTCACAACACGATACTTACTTATGTAAGTGGGTTTCCCCATTCGGAAATCCCAGAGTCACCGGTTTTTACTACCTCATCTGGGCTTATCGCAAGTTAATACGTCCTTCATCGCCTCTGACTGCCAAGGCATCCACCGTGTACGCTTAGTCACTTAACCATACAACCCCAAGAGGTTTCGTATGTTCAAACAACCAAGGTTTGTGTCCTTGATAAGAGGACATTGGTTTTTCGCCGGACTCGATACAAGACACTTGAATGTGTATTGTTTTGAGAACTCGTTTTCATCTTTCGATGAAAACTATAAATCAATCTATTCGATTGAATTTACTAGTCAGCTTTCCAGATTGTTAAAGAGCATTGTGTTTCTTTCGAACCACTTTCTAACGATTTTCAGCGACAAGAATGCGGACTTAATAAAGAGATTCTTCATTAAATCTGCGAAATCCGTGCAGAAAACTTTTAGAGAGTGGTGGGCGATACCGGGCTCGAACCAGTGACCCCCTCCTTGTAAGGGAGGTGCTCTCCCAACTGAGCTAATCGCC